>CAYXKP010000004.1:12997-62038 GCA_964465695.1 uncultured Nitrospira sp. | reverse complement strand
AACAGAGACTCGTAGAGTTCCATGCAGCGATCCTCCTGGACAAAGGCCCCCGAACGGGTCGGGAGCGAGGTGTAGGTGCCTATGTGGCGTAGAGAACGGTGGACGGTAGCACAGGGTTGAAATGGCTGTCAATCAAAGCAGGCTGCTTCCGGTGGCCTGCTCGGTCTTTCTACGTACTTGACGGAGACCAATTTTACTGTAACCATTGGTTACCTAAATTGAGATGGATCGCCATATTGTCTGTCTACAGATTCCTGCTTTTAGCATCGTATTGGCCCGTGCCGATGATAGCACGCTGCGGAACAGACCGGTGGCCGTAGCACCCATGCATACGCCGCGTGCAGTGATTCGAGAGATTTCTACGGAAGCGTTCCAAGAGGGCTTACAGCCGGGGATGCCGACGGATCTCGCGCGGCTGATCTGCCCCGGTCTACGGATGATTCCTCCGGATTCATCACTCATCCAAGCCGCCCATCGCGAGCTGCAACGCCATATCTCATCTTTTGCACCGGCTTGGGAATCGATCAGGCCCGGTTCCCTCTTCTTGGACCTCACCGGGACAACCCGACTGTTTGGTTCTCCCATCGATACGGCAACCCGTATCAGTCGAGAGCTGGCACATCGACATGGATGGCCGAGTACGATCGGCGTGGCGGGAAACAAGCTGGTCTCGCAATTGGCCGCCACGACACTCACGAAACCGCCGCAAGTGTTGTCGATCCACTCCGGATGTGAGCAACCTTTCCTCGCTCCGTTGCCGACCATGTTGCTTCCCGGCCTTCACGGTGCTCACACCTCACGGATTTTGCAGCGGCTGGAGGATTTAAACCTCCTTACCCTCGGCGCGATCGCCTCGGTCTCGTTGGCACATCTCCGGGTCGTCCTCGGTACTCCTGCCAACCTGCTGCACGACTGGGCCCTGGGGATCGATCCTTCCCCGGTACACCCACCCATCGCGCAACCCATGATCGAATGCTCCATTCATTTCGACCCGGATGAAGTGGATGATCGGTTCTTGCTCGGTCGGCTCTATCGATTATCGGAGCAGATTTGTGCCACGCTTCGGCAACGACAGCGGATGTGTCGGCATATCTCGCTGACCGTTCGCCATAGCGACCATGTCGAGCAGACCGTTCATGAGACACTGCTTCACGGCACCTACTGGGAGATCGATCTCCAGCCTGTGCTGACAGACCTGTTCTACCGATGTTTCCGTAGACGGGTGCGCCTTACACGGTTGACGCTTCAGGTCAGTCGGCTGGAATCACCGGCCCGGCAGCTTTCGCTCTTCGACCAATCGGAATCCGTCGTGCTTTCCCGCTCTCACCGCCTCTCGCTGACACTGGATCAGGTTCGCGCAAAATTCGGCGAACAGGCGCTGTCCTGGGGAAGGACGTTACGATGAAGGCGGCCCAGTTCGTCCACCTCCATGTCCATTCGGATTACTCGCCGATGCGCGGCGTATCGCCACTGGAAGAACTTTGCCTCACGGCACAGCGACAAGGATCGCCGTCCATAGCCTTGACCGATACGAACGGATTGTACGGAGCGATCCGATTTGTCGAGCAAGCCAAGCAACAGGGTCTCCGGCCGATTCTCGGCGCCGAGTTGACGACCGACGACCATCGCACCGTCTTGCTGGCCAAAACACCGGACGGCTATGCGAACCTTTGTCGCCTTCTGTCGGAACGCCACTGTAATCCCTCGTTCGACTTCCTCCCGTCAGTCTCACGCTATCGCGACGGACTGATCGTTTTCACGGATGATGAACCGGCACTCATCGCTTGGGCCAAAGATTCGCGGCAAGATCTCTATGTCGAGTTGACACCAGGGCCGGCTATGCACGACACACTCTGCTTCAGCCGCCGCATCCATCTCCCGCCTGTCGCCACCAATCGAGTGTACTTTTGTCGTGCGGATGACTTCGCCACGCATCGTCTCTTGCGCGCGATTGCTCTGAACACGACTCTGTCACGGCTTCGGGAAGAAGCTTGTTGTGCACCCAACCAATGGCTCATGCCGTCCGCGCTCATGGCCTCCCGATTCCCCCACGTTCCGGATGCCTTGGAGAACAGTATCCGCATCGCCGAGGCCTGCCACAGCGACTGGCGTTTTGGCGAGACGATCTTTCCTGCCTTTCGCCGACTGACCGACGAAGAAGCCTTCATGACGCTCAAGGGGAAAACCTATGCCGGTGCGCAGAATCGATACGGCGTCATCACGCGAGAAGTTCGTGACCGGATTGAAAAAGAGCTGGCGATCATCCGAGGAAAACGCTTCGCTCACTATTTTCTCGTCGTGGAGGAAATAGTCACGGCATTAAAACGAACCACCTGCGGACGCGGTTCGGTTGCGGCCTCGATCGTTTCGTACTGCCTTCACATCACCCATGTCGACCCGATCAAACACAACCTCTTCTTCGAGCGATTTCTCAATCCCGGCCGGAAAGATCCGCCGGACATCGACATCGATTTCGCATGGGACGAGCGCGACGACATTTTGAACTGGGTGTTCGACCAATACGGCGAGCGCCAGGCCGCCATGGTGGCGAATCAGAACAGCCTGGGCTTTCGGGCGGCCATTCGCGAAGTCGCCAAGGTGTACGGCATGCCGGCTGAAGAAATCGGAAAGGTGTCTTCACTCGTTGTACGTCAAAAAGATCTTCTCAGATTTTCTAGTCCACCGACCAACAAACAATGGCTCCGCCGGCTTTCGCAGGTGCTGAAATTGAAAGAGCCCTGGCCTGAGATTCTTGCCTCGGCATTGAAGGCCCAAAATCATTTCCGCCATCTTTCCATGCACTGCGGCGGAGTCGTCATCGTACCGGATGAGATCCGGCGCTACGTGCCGATCGAGATCGCGGCGAAAGGGCTGCCCGTCATCCAATGGGAAAAGGATCAGACTGAAGAGGCCGGGCTCGTGAAGATCGACATCTTGGGCAACCGGTCGCTCGCCGTGATTCGAGATGCTCTCGCGGCCATCGCTAAACATACGGGCCGGCAGATCGCCTATGCCACCTGGGACCCGCTGAACGATGCCGCCACGCAAGACGCGATCCGACGCGGTGACACGATCGGCTGCTTCTACATCGAATCACCCGCCACCCGTCTGTTGTTGAAAAAACTGTGGACCGGCATGTCGCCGCATCGCCGCGCGGAAGCTGATGTCTTCGACTATCTGGTCATGGTCTCGTCCTTGGTCAGGCCTGCGACCAATCCCTTCGTCGAAAAATTTATTCGCCTGGCACAAGCCGGTTCCCGCACATCTTGGCATCCTAAGCTAAAGGGAGTGTTGGACAAAACCCACGGCATCATGACCTACCAGGAAGACGTCTCAAAAGTGGCAATGGCGCTGGCGGATTTTTCCATCGAAGATGCTGACCAGCTCAGGAAAGTATTGAGCAAGAAGCACAAGGTCAAGCAGCTGCAAGACTACCGCGCCCAGTTTTTCAACGGTGCAACGAAGAACGGGGCGTCACCGCATGTGACCAATGAAATATGGAAGATGATCATGAGTTTCGCCGGTTATAGTTTTTGCAAGCCTCATTCGGCAAGCTATGCGCAGGTCTCCTTCAAGTCCGCTTATCTCCGCACTCATTACCCGGCGGAATTCATCGCCGCGGTCATCAGCAATCGAGGGGGCTTCTACTCGACCTTCGCGTACGTCTCGGAAGCCAGGCGCATGG
Organism: uncultured Nitrospira sp.; assembly: GCA_964465695.1. Classification (GTDB taxonomy): domain Bacteria; phylum Nitrospirota; class Nitrospiria; order Nitrospirales; family Nitrospiraceae; genus Nitrospira_D. The sequence goes on along the minus strand of CAYXKP010000004.1, from coordinate 58,353 downwards.
GATTGGCCATCCTTCTCCCGGACATCAATGAAAGCGATTGGGCTTACCGAGGCGAAGGCGAGCGGCTGAGGATGGGCTTGATGCAGGTGAAGACAATCCCGGAAGAACTCGGCAAGAGGATCGCCGAAGAACGTGCACAGAATGGTCCGTACCGGTCGTTTCAAGACTTTCTGCGGCGCGTCAAGCCGGGCCCGTCTCATGCCCGGGCATTGATCCGCGCCGGCTGCTGTGATTCCATCGCCGGCGAGCTGACCAGACCGGCCTTGATGTGGCGGCTGTATGGGGGAGGCGAGTCTACCTCAAGTCATTTACCGGTGCCGGACAACTATTCCGCGACACATAAGCGAGTCCATGAGATCGAGTCGTTCGGCTTTCTGGCCAGCCGCCATCCGCTGACCCTCTACCGTACACAGATCAAGCGGCTACGGCCGGTGCCTGCCTCCCAGATGCATCGCTACGTCGGCCGGCGCATCACCATGGTCGGCTTGCTGATCACCGAGAAGTCGGCGGAGACCAAACACGGCCACGCCATGGAATTCATTACCCTCGAAGATGTCACAGCCCTCTACGATGCCACTCTGTTTCCCGACGTCTATCGCCGCTGCTGCCATCTGCTCTCACCCAACCGGTCCTATGTGGTCCGCGGGCTGGTGGAAGAAACGTTCGGTGTCGTGACACTGACCGTGCAGGATCTCCACCTGCTGGAATCGACGGACGAGGGAAATCACCCGCTCCCCCTTATGCAAGAAACGCGGTATGGTGAGTCATGCGACGCTCTACCCGATCTGCCGCCCAATTTCTCCCCCCTCAGTTGACAATCCCTGCATTGCAAGAGGCTGCCGCCTCTTGTACCGGCTGCGATCTCTACCAACGAGCCACCCAAACCGTGTTCGGAGAAGGTCCAGTCCACGCGACAATCATGTTTGTCGGAGAGCAACCGGGCGATCAAGAAGATCAGGCGGGCCATCCTTTTGTCGGACCGGCGGGAAGAATCTTGGACAAGGCTTTGGCTGAAGCGGGAATTGCGCGGGAACGCGTCTATGTCACGAATGCCGTGAAGCATTTCAAATGGGAGCCTCAGGGAAAACGTCGGAAACACAAGAAACCCTCAGCCATCGAAATTGCCGCCTGCCGTCCATGGCTTGAAGCGGAAGTGCAAGCGGTCAAGCCACGAGTGATCGTGTGCCTTGGCGTGACGGCCGCTCAATCGGCTTTCAGGAAAGTGGCTCGTTTGAATGAATTGCGGGGACAGCCCTGGAACACGCCCATCGCCTCGAACGTCTTTGTGACCGTCCACCCATCGGCCATTCTTCGGCATCCGGAAGCAGCGCGACGTGAAGAAGAATATCGCCGCTTCGTCGAAGACCTGCGGCAGGTCAAACAGTTCTTCCAGGCACAAGCGGCTTGATGATGTCTCACCAAGTGGACCACACCCAGACCTGCCTGCTTATCATCGACATGATCAACGAGTTCACGTTCGACGGTGCCGAGAAACTCTTTCCAGCCCTCGAACAGACCGCCCGGAACATCGCGACGCTCAAACAGCGAGTCAAAACAGCTGGATTGCCGGTTTTATATGTAAACGACAACTTCGGCAAGTGGCGTTCGGATTTCCGAACGCTCGTGGACCGGTGTTTGGAGGGCGATTGCCGCGGGAAACGGATCGCGGAGGTCTTGAAGCCGGAGGAAGACGACTACTTCGTTTTGAAACCCAAACACTCTGGGTTTTTTGCGACGCCGTTGGAAGTGCTGTTGAACTTTCTCGGCATCCGCCGGCTCATTTTAGTCGGCGTGGCAGGCAACAGTTGTGTGCTGCATACCGCAGCAGACGCCTACATGCGTGAATTTCAGCTCTTGGTGCCTTCGGATTGCGTGGCATCCATCGACCCAGGCGACAATGATGCAGCGCTCGCGCATATGCAAGATATCTTGAAGGCCGATATCAGGCCTTCCAGGTACACGATCAAGGATTTTGCTGTTCCCGGGTTTTGATATGCGGTTGCGCAACAGGTCAGTCAATTCCCAGTGCAGTCGTGCCGGAGTCTGCCATTCAACTGTTGAGACAGTTGCTGTCCGTAGATTTCCCGCTCATCGATTTTTTGCATCCTACAGTCGGCTCGAAACCATCGGCGCGTCTCCCTCGGAGAGCCGGGCCTGTAGCAACGAATTGACGGTGCCGACAATCTGCCAGCCCGCGCGTGGAGCATCGGGATAGGTCGGCCAGACGAGGACGCGCACCGTCTCGTCTTTCGCCACTACTGCGAGCAGAAGGGCTTCGTCCCCGACCCATTCTGCGCTGAGCAAGCCATCAGAGGCGACACCTAGCGTCTCCCACTCCCGACCTGCTGGCCGCCATTCCTCGTTAAGAGGGCGGCGCTTGTAAAGGACTTCCCCTCCACGGCCGAGCGCAAATAGGCTCAAGCCGGTCCGGGACGAGAACAGAGCAGCCATGGCGTCTGCGATCCCGCCGCCGATTTCTTCCCAATCTGCTTGCGGTTGTCCCCTTTCGGTGAGCGTACGATGAGATACCGTGCCGTCCTCGCGTAGGGCGAAGAGTTCGGTTCTTCCTTCCTCCCCGGTCGCCGCGATGACCCGCCCGATGAAGGCACCGCCGAGCGTCTGCCAATCTGTGTCCGGCCGGGCGTGTGGCTCGTGGGTTTTATAAAGGACAGCACCCTCTGCAGAAAGACCGAATAGGCTCACGCGGTCTGGCCCGGTCGCGACCACCGGCATGCTGTATCATCAGACGATCGGGCAGGACCGCCGTGCGTGACCCGGTGCGGAAGGTTCCGGTCGATATGGCTTTGGTCTGGTCTGGACTGTCCGGCATGGCTGCCGCTTCGATCCTGTAGCGGTGCCATGCATTTTGTGCCAGCCGATTCCCGGGGCTTTCGGACGCCATATCCATCTGGTGGACCTCCCGCTTGCCTGACTTCTTCCATACATAGAGGGGCTTTCCGGTGTGTCCTTCCATAATCTCGATGAAGGGCTCGATAGGCTGCCGGGTGCGGAAGGTGATGGTCACAGCATCGATGCCCGGCGCCACGGTGAGATTGAAGATGCCTTGAGATCCGCTAGGCAGGTTGTTGACGGCGTCGAGGACCACCGCCGGAAGACCTGCCGTCTTTGCGGTGGTTACCGTGGCGGTCGCAAGCAAGGTGCCGGCGGAGTTGTCCTGTCTGAGTCGGAACTCCATGGTCTGGCCAAACTGAACGGCTTTGTCTTTCGAGCCGCTACGACGGGCGTTGCCGTCAAAGACCTCTTCAGCACCTCCATTGAGACTCAAGAACACCCGGCCTCTGATGATGTTGGACCCGGTATCCCAGGTGATTCTCGTATTCCGTGGCAACGTACCGAGATGTGGCGATGGGAAAAGGACCGGGTTGGGGTTAGCGGAAATGGTCAGCCATGTCTTCCCTCCTTAGAACTCGCCGAGTGGTTTAATGCCTGCTCAAGACCTGTTCCCTTTCTTGCCCTCACGCTCTTGACGCTATATTGTTCCTGACGCTCTCAACCTCAGCACGCGTGGCAGATAGGATAATTCTGTCGATCGGTCTCGCCGCGTTTCCCGGTTAAATTCAAATAGGGATCCGTTGGCATTCTTGCGTACGACCCTACACTCGGCTCACTCTTTCGTCTTGGGGTTTACAGCGACTCCCTCGTTTCGCACCTTCGATCCGCCGAATACATGATGAACCGCGCCGCATTTTCATCCCGGCCGGTTTATTTCGTCAAGGGCTTCCTAGGTGAATACAGGTAGCGCGGCGAAGTGACGAAGACACTCGATCTCAATTTGGGACAGCATCACCAGGACTCGGGTTATGAAGGCACATACTCTCTTCCCACCTCGAACCCGCCGCGTGGGTTTGACTCAGCGGGCAGGAACGGAATCCAGAAGAACGCGGCCAGCGTAACAGCGGCGGCGAGAAAGATTAACGGCGGGAGTTGGTGGCCAAATATACCTTCGTACAGATGGCCTCCGATCATCGCGGAGAGATGGGTCGTGACACTGTGGATCGCCATGAGCAATGCGAAGGTGAACCCCGCGGCCTGCGGAGGACAGACCGAAGCCGCAAGGCTGAACAGTGTGAGGAGCGCGATCATGCTCACGACGCCCCCGAAGAAGTACAACACGACGGCGGTACTTCCGTTCAGCCTCAAGTATCCCAGCGCTAAGATGGCGCTCAGCGCGATGCTGAGACCCACCAGGTGTTGAGTGGAGAGACGCTCGACCAGACAGAGGCGGTAGATCAAGGCGCCGAGCACCGCGCCGATCGAGCCGATCGAGACCAGTTGGCCGATGAAATACTGATCGAATCGCAAATGGTCCGTCAGATGGTAATACAGCGGGGTACTGAAATTGGGGATGAGATTCCAGAAGGCCAAAAAGCCGGCCACGGTCCAAAGCGCTCTCGACTTCAACGCAGTGCCGATCTCCCGAGTGGTCCTCCGCATCCGTGCCGGATCGAACGCCACTTTGTCTTCCTGCACCAGCAAGAGGGCGGCGAGCATCACGGCAGCCGGGGCACCGATCACGATCATCGCCGCCGTGTGGACGGCCTCTGCGGGACCGAGCGCATGGCTGAGCCAGCCGCCGAACAAGGCGGCTATGATCGCCGCGATATTCAACCAGAGCCACTGCTGGCCCTGAAACTGTTTCACCCGCCCAAGGCGAAGGCCTTGTTCGACCATCAAGGCATCCACAACCACGTCGGTCGCCGCGATGCCCAGCGTGGCGACGATCAAAGCCCATACCATGACATGCGGCGATGCGAATTGATTGAGCCCAAGAAATCCGATCGTGGCCAGGCCCGCCGTCACCATGAGGTACGTTTTTCTGCGATAGCCCCACAGCGGGACAAGATCGATAAGCAGCCCGTAGAGCGGTTTGATCATCCACGGTAGAGCGGCCACGGCAAAGAACGTCGTGACGGTGTCCGCCGCCATACCTTGCGACTTCAAATAATAAGTGAACGGCTGGGCGAGCAGACCGCACGAGAGCCCTTGGGCAAAATAGACGAGCCCGAAAAACAACATCAGACCGCGTTCGATCGGAACCTCGGCGAGCTGAACGTTCCATGATCGGGCCTGCATCTAGTGAGTCTGGCCGGCTTGTGGCTCTGCGGTACACTCGGCAAAGCCCTGATCGTCCTGTTGTCATCCCGTTTGCCCTGAGAGCGATCGTTCAGCCAGCGGCCGGAGCACGCACTACAAGGTCATCTGTAGCTGAATTCATCGCTCGGCAAGATGGGCTACCTCGTTCTATCACTGGCGATTCAGGCAGACTCATCTTTCCTGTCTCGAATGAATTACTCAGTACCCTTTGGCTCGTAAGAGTCGACACACGTTGGCCTTATTAATCCCTTGAGGCAACCAGCCATCCGGCATAGTATCTACGGCGCATCTACAGAGGAGAACGATGCATGAAAATGACGGTACAGAAGTGGGGCAACAGCCTGGCGATTCGAGTCCCAAAGAGGGTCGCGGTGCAAGTTGGGCTCAAGGCCCAGGACGATTTGGAGATCGAGGTGCAGGATGGGAATGTCGTGCTGAAGCCACAACTACGGAGAGTGTATCGCCTCGGCGAGCTTGTCAAAAAGATCACCCCCAAGAACCTGCATAGTGAAATAGATACAGGCTCCCGGATCAGCCGCGAGATCTGGTAATGAAGAAACCGGCCTATGTCCCAGATCGAGGGAATATCGTATGGCTGCAGGTCAACCCCCAATCCGGCCATGATCAAGCCGGGCATCGCCCTGCGCTGGTCCTCTCATCAGCAAACTATAATAGGGCCAGTGGGTTGATGCTCTGCTGTCCTATGACCACCGGAAGAAGGGATACCCCTTTGAGGTTGTTATTAGTGACGACCCTCAGAGAAGGAGCCTGGTCCTGGCAGATCAAATCAAGAGCCTGGATTGGAAGGCACGGCATAGCTCAACACGGTGATGGAAACCTTGAGCAAGCTCCAGGCCCTGCTCTAGCCCGTTCATGCCGCGCGATGTACCGGTTTGCTTCGGCATCTGTTGCGGGATAGCCACCACGTTTCGAGGGAGGCATAAGCGCCAAGAAATACATGACCATCACCGGCGCGTCGAAGCCATGGCCACCCTAGATTTACATGACCTGGCCGAGAAGCATATCCTTCTCCTCACTGCAGGCGGACGGAACACGCGCGCTGCAAAATCTATCTATAGCCAAGGTTCTTTGGCCTCACTGTCCCCCTTTCTGCCTTGAGATCTTTCAGCACGCAGAGAATATGGCACGATTGCTTTCAGCAGTAACCTGACATACAATTTCTTCCATTACGGAGCGCTTAAATGAGCACGAAAGAAGCCGTTCTCGACTTTGTTCGGAAGCTGCCGGATGACTGCTCGCTTGATGATATCCAGTACCATCTCTATGTCCTGCAAACGATCGAGCGTGAAGAACGGAAGTCGCACAAGGCAAAACCGTAAGTCACGAACAGGTCAAGCAAGAGTTACGGACAAAGTGGCTAAAGAACAGCGTGAAGTAATCTGGACAACCAGCGCACGGAACGAACACAACGACTTCGTCACTTATATCGCCTCAGTTGCACCGTGTATCCAGAAAAACTGCGATGCAAGAGCAGACCCGACCCCGCATTACTGGCAGCCCACAATACGGCCATTGGATCCCTATCGGGATTTACGATAGACTTGCTGGCCAAATCAACGGGCCTTTCAATCTGGAGACCTGCAGGGTGGCAACTCCATACGTCGCCCTTGATACCAACATCTGGAGAAGTAACTTCCTGCTAAGGACACCTCTGGGTGCGGCGCTTTTATTCATGTTACGACAGAGCAACGGTAAGTTGGTTCTTCCAGAGATCGTGGAAATGGAGGTCAAAAAACTGATCCCCAAATTTGGGCTAGACGAAGCAAAAAAGATTTCAGATAGTTTCCATAGCATCGAAATGCTTACTGGATCGAGGCCAAGGTTCGATTTGCCATCTGAGGTGATGCTACAGGACGCAGTATCTGAGCGTTTTGCTGAACTCGAACATTTTTTGCTGCGAGTTCCAACCACCTCAAGCCATCTCCAAGCTGCTTTTCAACGAGTCATGTCTGATGAGGCTCCCAATGCCCCAAGTCGAGAGCAGTTTAAGGATTCTCTGATTTGGGTGGGGCTCTTAGAAGTTGAGGGTAAAACGAGAGAGGATGAGTATCTTCATTTCGTCTCTAGTGACAGCGATTATTTTGAAGGTAGGAAAACTACAAACGGGCTTGCAGCTGGATTGAAACGCGAAGTTGGAAATAACTTCCGCATGCATAGCGATCTGCAGAGTTGCCTGAAATCCATAAGAGAGAAGGTAACTCCATTAGACAAGAACAAAATTGCAAATGAAATTGTGGAGGCAGTCCGGCAGAAGGTTAGGGATTATGCTTCGGATTTTGAAATGGACTTAGGCGAAGTATGTAGTTGTGAGATTGAAGGTTTTCTGACAGAAAAAGTGGACAAAATCGCGATTGCCTTTACTGTGAATCTTGCATTGATTCGTGATAACCAACCTAGTGCTTCCGACGATTCAATTTCAGTAACAGGAGAAGCTATCTATGATCAACAGCATGGGCAAGTCAGTCGGGTTGAAATTAACAGATCCCATCTAAAGTGGCGGACTGTAGAAGGAGTTCTCGACCAAAGGCAGATTCTTTCTGCAGTGTGTATGAGCGGAGAAAAGAAGATGATTGATTATAGATTTCGCCAGAAATTGGACTGGTGAGATGCAGAAGGAATACAAAGGATCGAATGCCTTTTCTGGCCTCGGGTTTCTGAAAATGATTATTCCAAGTCACAAAGCCACGCGAGGGTATGGAATGAGGGAAAGCTATGAAGGCGCTTGATCGTGAAGAGAAGCAGATTCTGCCGGGTTTCGAATCTAGAAAGTTGAAATCGACGGTGACGTCCGAGGCCTTGTTGCGTCGGCATCGCGAGTACGCGCGTGCTACCCTCAGTAAAAATAGGCGGGCCAATATCAGACTCTCCACTCCCGACCTCTCTGAAATTCAGGCGCGTGCTGCAGAAGAAGGCAATCCTTATCAAACGCTCATTGCCAGCGTGTTGAATAAGTTTGTGGCAGGCCGCTTTATCGAAAAGTCATCACGGCTGACTGCACGCTCAAGCGGACGCGCAAGAAGCGCCGCGCCACGTAACACGGCCTCATGACGCTTTGCAAAACAAAAAGGCAGTATCAGCTCTTAGTTCCATGCTCAGGAGCTTGCTGGAGCGGTGCAAAGTCAAGACCCAACCCTGTCCACTGTCCCCGGAATAGGCCACCCCACCCAGTTCCCGCGCAGCCCAATAAATGGTGGGGGCTCTTCTACTGCATACGACTCGCGTATGCAGGGGAAGCAATCTCGAAAGGAGGGTTCCATTATGATTCGACCCATTATTGCGATGTCGATATTCATAGGTCTGACCTCCTTGATATCAACATCGGCGCTTGCCGCAGAAGCGAATGGCGCTATTATCCTCCGATTACCGGACGGCGCATCGTCGCGTTGCATCAACTCCTCTCGGGATAAAGTATGGCTGACAATGAATCGTGTAATCATGAATAAGGAGAACTATTTCGGCTCAAGCGACAAATATGCCGGTGTGATTGTAAATACCACGATCAGTGGCACCTTAGGTTCAAGGGCTCAGAAGATAATGTTCCCCAGAATGATCGAGGTAGATATTGAAAGCTACGCTGCTGGTCGGGGTGTATCTATTCCTGTTGAATTCGGCCTGCTGGAGGGGTTTCCTCTTCACGAGCAGAGCCTGCAATACACTAATATTGATTTCGACTTCAACGTCGTCAAGGCCAAGGAACGGAATGCGTGGGGTCATGCACTAAACGCCCTGGTGGCAGTAACAAAGCGGTTGCCGCTGCCTGCGAATCCATTTGCGGAGGGATTTCGGTTTTTCGCAGAGTACGCTAACTCAGTTGTAGACCTTAGTGTACACGAAAAGAAACCAGACAATATAAAGCAAGGCAACGTACGACTAAGCTTCTCTCCGAACGGTAAATGTCCGACTCAGTCATTTGAATCGACGGGGACAATCGCTATCATATTTGGGACCGTTGGATCTGAAGCGGATGGGTTCATTGATATCGGAAAGATCGACGATAAGCGCTATTGTTTTGAGTCACAACTCAAGCCCGCCTTTATCATAAAGTTTGGTCGTGCCACACTCGGGTCAACTTGTTTACCTACAAGTGTCATTCGAAATGACTACTATGGTTTTTTCCTTAATGCAATTCCTGAGAAAGTTGCTGCAGCGCCAAACCTCAGAGAGGACCGTGTGTCTGAACCGCATAGGAGAACCTGGTCGCCTGCCGCTGCGCATTCAGCAGCCCAATATATAACTACAGGGTTTGGAGCCAAATACCCAGAACTTCCAGAGAAGACAGAGAAGGTACTTCTGTGGAACTCAGGGATGGATAGGACTCCTTTTGGAGAGAGCTTGGTAACCACTAATGAGCCTAGTGTGGTGTGGCGAGCGACGGCGGTGGAATCGTCCGCATTCGACATCGCCGAAGCGTTCCGCCGATGCGACGCGAATGGGGTATCCGTCGATCGCTGTCTAGTGGGTGCTGCCGAAGCCAAGGACGAATAGGAAAGTTGAAAGTTGGGGTCGGATCTTGAATCGTGCATAGCCTAGGAAGGCAGGTTCAGCCACGGATATGACCTCTGACATGCGTATTGACTTATTTTTACGCCGCGCGGCTGATCCAAGTGACGGCTTGATTTTCCGTCTGTGGAGGCTTAGCCTGATGCCAGTTGTGCCGCAGAGACTATTCATGGCCAAGATGACACAACTGAAGATCGAGCTGGAACAGGAAGAAGATGGCCGGTGGATCGGCGAAGTGCCTGCCTTGCCCGGCGTGATGGCCTATGGACAGACGAAGGCCGCAGCCCTTGCAGCAGTCCAGGCCCTCGCGCTCCGTGCCATGGCCGATCGCCTTGAGCACCAGGAAGCTGAGCCTGAAGAACTGCTGAACGTCTCCTTCATTGCCGCATGAGCCATTGGCCTTCGACCCAGGCCTCACGCGTACTCTCCGCGCTTCTCCGCATCGGCTGGCAAATCAAACGCACAACCGGCTCCCATCGAGTGCTCCAGCGAAGCGGTTGGCCCGATGTCGTCTTCGCCTTTCACGACCGCGAAGAAATTGGTCCACGCATGTTGGCTCGCTTATCAAAGGTAACAGGCCTCACACCGGATGATTTGTAATTCGCGGCCTGCAGAGGCTGCTGTTCCGACTACGCTCCAATAGGAAAGTTGGGATCTGAGCTTGTATCATGCATCTCGCAGGTGAGCTGAGTCGATCCTGCGCTCATCCCCCCAGCACCAGCTATCAATCAATCACTCTTCTCTTTGCTATGCCGCGCTCTCGTCTTTCGCGCAGAATATCTGTGTGATCAGCAAGAACGAAACGACTGGGGGGCAGCCAGAGTTATCTTGAATCGGTTGGGTGACGTGGCGCACGCATGACCGCTAGCGCGCGCTCTATAACAATGCGGTCTGGCACATCCTTTTCACGAAGTGTTTGTTTGGTGAGCAGGAATCCTTCCAGATTGTGGCGCTCACCGGAATGCCTTCAAACTCGATGGTTTCCGCACGTCGAGCGTGACAGGTCCTTGATCGTGCATGCCCTGAACCAGTCTTAAACACACACAAAGGCGATAAGATCCCTTAGGGGGCATACTACCCGCATACTGCCTACAACCGAAGCTCGCCGTTTCCTGATATACCATCAACGGTAGATTTGTTCGTCTCGCTTGGCCAGCTTGAGCAATACCACTCTCTTCTTCTGATCATCGACATCGTAGAGCACGCGATATGGACCGATTCTTAAACGATACTCGGCCGTGAACCGTGAGACAATAATCTGGCCAATGAGCCTCTTTGTCCGTTTCCCTTCAGGCCGTGGGTCGGCGGCCAAAGACCTGGCTGCCGTGACGATAGCCGCTCGATAGTCGGCCGGAATCTTGGATAGCGCTTTCTGGAATGACCGCTCGACTCGTTCGCTGGAGGAAACGACCTCGTACCCCAACTAGAGTCCCAGTTTCTTAAAGAGTCGGTCGGCGGGAACTGCCTCACCTCGCGCATAGTCAGTTCGTGCATCCTCCATCTCTTTTAGCAGCAGCTGATCTTTTAGCTCGTCGAGGGCTTCGACCACATCGAGCATATCGTCATAGGGGACCAGAAAAGAGACGGGCTTGCCGTGGGAGAGCACTATGGAAGGCGATTTTGAGCGAATCAACTTGGAGAGTTGGGCTTGAGCCTCTCGCACATTGACCGGCTTAGCGTTTCTGAGCAAATTAGTCGAATTCATCTATTTCTCTAGCTCTATGGTCGTTGTATAGGCAATAGCAGGTCCTTATGGATGCAAGTTTTTGGCACAACCGCTGGCAGACGAACCAGACAGGCTGGCACGAGCAAGCCGTTCATCCTCTGCTGATCGCTCATTTCCCTTCACTGAATGTGCCTCCGGGCGAACGAGTGTTTGTGCCGCTCTGTGGCAAGTCGTTGGATCTCGGCTGGCTCTTGTCTCGGGGCTATGCGGTCGCCGGAGCGGAACTGAGCGAACTGGCCGTGACACAGCTCTTTGCCGAACTTGGGATGGAAGCCCGTACCTCGGAAGTCGGCAAATTCAGACTCTTTCGCGGTGAAAAGATCGACATTTTCGTGGGCGACATCTTCGACCTATCGAGAGAGATCCTTGGTCCCGTCGCCCTACCGGAAGCCATGCGGGTCCGGTACGCGGCGCATCTCAAGACCATCGCGGCGTTGGCCCCCCAACTCGTCATCGGCTACGAATACGACCAAACCGTGGTGGAAGGACCTCCGTTTTCGGTCACCTCTGATGAACTGCATCGTCATTACAGCCACAACTACACCCTCACACCGCTGGCCCGTATAGACATCCCTGGTGGACTCAAGGGCAAGTGCCCCGCGACGGAGCATGTTTGGCGATTGGACAGCAGCCGAACTAGCTCGCGTACCCAAGCTTCGAGCTTAAATTCTATTTTGGTGAAGAACGGAACCTCGGATGCCGACTAGACGTTAAACCGGAAATAGACGATATCGGCTTCCTTGATCACGTAATCTTTGCCTTCCAGGCGGAACAACCCCTTTTCTTTTACCTTGGCCTCCGACCCACAGACAAGCAGATCGTCGTAGTGGTAGACCTCGGCACGGATGAAACCCCGCTCCATGTCGGAGTGGATTTTCCCGGCTGCCTGGGGGGCTTTGGTGCCTCTCGAAATCGGCCAGGCGCGAGACTCAACTTCGCCGGCGGTGAAGAAAGTAATCAGATCCAGTAAGGTATAGGCTTCGCGCGTCAATCGGACGAGTCCCGATTCGCTCAGTCCCATTTCGTTCAGGAAGTCCGCCCGTTCGCTCTCAGGCAATGATGACAGCTCCGCCTCGAGCTGCCCGCAGATGGTCACGACGCGGGCTCCGCGCTTGGCCGCAAACTCCCGCACGGTCTGCACCATGGCTTCGTCGGCATTCTTTCGCTCCGACACGTTCGCGACGAACAGGACCGGTTTCGCGGAGAGCAATTGGCATTCGTTAAGAATTACCCGTTCTTCAGGACTGTATTCTCGATTGCCCAACCACTCGCCCTTGTCGAGCCATCCGATGAGCTTGGCGAGAAACTCCGCTTCAAATGCCGCTTTTTTATCGCCGGCCCGGACTTTCTTGTCGGTCTTCTGTTTGCGTCGATCGAGTGTCTCCAGATCGGACAGCATGAGTTCGGTTTCAATCACGCCGATGTCACGGAGCGGATCAATCCCGCCGCTGACATGAACCACATCGGTGCCTTGAAAACAGCGCACCACGTGAAGGAGGGCGTCGACTTCTCGAATGTGACCAAGAAATTGATTGCCGAGCCCTTCGCCTTTGCTGGCTCCTTCGACAAGTCCGGCGATGTCCCGCACTTCCAACGTGCTGTACGTGGTTTTCTTCGAGATGAAGATCTCGGTCAGTTTGACGAGGCGCGGGTCCGGTACCAAAGCGATGCCGGTGTTCGGATCGACGGTCGCGAACGGATAGTTCGCCGCCAGGGCGCCGCCGCCGGTGAGCGCATTGAAGACCGTCGTTTTGCCGACGTTCGGGAGACCGATCATTCCGCAGCAGAGCCCCATCTAGCTTTCACCCTCCCCTTGGTCGGCGACCTTTTCTCTTACATGAAATTGGTTCATCGCCACTTCCGGTCCGCGATGAATCAAACATTCCAGCGCATCGACGGCTCGCTCCAGGCACGGCTCAAAAACAGTCATCTCCTCTTCCGTCACCGGCGCTAAGACATACTCGGCGGCATCTTGGCCTGGAGCTGGACGACCGATCCCGATCTTCACTCTCACGAAGTGTGGAGTTTCGAGCGCGTCGATGATGGATTTGATCCCGTTGTGACCCCCGGGACCGCCGGTAAGCTTAATCCGGAGTCGCCCCGGCTCCAAGTCGAGATCGTCGTGCACAACGATGAGTTCGCCGGCGGTGAGATCGAACTCCCGCAAGAGTCCCTTCAGCGGAGGGCCGGAAACATTCATCCAATCGAGCAGGCCGGCCAGCTCTATCAACTTCCCTCCCAGCCGTCCGGAACCTCGTTGAGCTGTACCGCGCGGTGAGAGTCGGATCGACCATCGAGCGGCGGCCCGCTCGATGACCCACATGCCGACATTGTGACGGGTCCGGGCGTAGGTTTTTCCGGGATTGCCCAGCCCAACGAGCAGGTGCAACGTTATTTCTTCTTTTCAGCTTCTTTCTTTTCAGCTTTCGGAGCAGCCGCGGCTTCTTTCTTTTCGCCGCTCTTCGCATCACCCGCCGGCGCAGCCGCACCGGCTTTGGCTGGCTCGACGCCCGCTCCCTCAGCCCCGGCTACTTCCTTGCCCTTGGCCAGGACTTCCGGCTCTCCCGGCGCTCCCGCGGTACTGGTGAGCAAGGCTTCGAGTTTGGCGTCCGACATCGGTGCCGCGACGCTGACAACCATCTGATCGGCATCATCCAAAAATCGAACCCCTTCGCGTGTTCCGAGTTCTTTCACATGAATGCCGCTGCCGATGGTCAATGCCGACGCATCGACTTCGATATGATCCGGTAATGCAGCCGGAAGGCATTCCACGTGCACGTCGCGCATGTTATGGTGCAGCACGCCGCCTTCCTTGACACCGGCCGGAACCCCCCCGATGACCTTGATCGGAACTTTCACCCGAATCGGCTTGCTCATGGAAATTTCAAAGAGATCCGCGTGCAGAACAGCCCCGGTCACCGGGTCGACCTGATAGTCGCGCAACAGAGCCGTGCGGTTCTGCTTGGACTGTGCTCCGTTCACGGTGAGCGAAATCAACGCGGTGCTTCCCGCGTGAGACTTGAGAATCTTGACTAGTTCCTCCGGATTGACGGTCAGCAAGAGACACTCCCCTTGGCCGTAGAGCACGGCCGGGATTTTTCCCGCCCGCCGCATAGACCGTGCGGCTCCTTTTCCCGCTCGTTCTCTTACTGCCACTGCCAAATCGAATTTCATGATCCTCCTCCGTCTCCTCTGCTTACGCAGAGTCCGCTCGATACGCTTACGCGAATAGTGAACTCACTGACTCGTCTTCATGGATCCGTCTGATGGCTTCGCCCAGCAGAGGCGCCACCGACAATTGATGCAACTTCGGACAGGCCAACTCTTTCCCTCGCAATGGAATCGTATTGGTCACCACCACTTGGGAGAGACAGGACCCCTGTAATCGTTCCAGAGCCGGCCCCGACAACACTGCGTGTGTGCAGGCCGTGATCACCTCTCGAGCCCCGTGATCGAGACAGGCCTGAGCCCCTTGTACAATGGTGCCTGCCGTATCGATCATGTCATCGAGGAGCAACACGCTTTTCCCTTTCACGTCCCCGATGATGTTCATAATTTGCGCTTGGTTCGGACCTTCGCGTCGCTTGTCGATGATGGCCAGATTTGCCTGAAGCCGCTTGGCAAAGGCCCTGGCCCGTTCTACGCCGCCGGCATCGGGAGACACCACGACCAAGTCGGGGATTTGCTTCTTCACGATATAATCCAGCAGAACCGGGAGCGCATACAAGTGATCGACCGGCACGTTGAAAAACCCCTGGATCTGTCCTGCGTGAAGATCCATCGATAACACACGATCGGCTCCGGCGGTGGTCATCAAATCTGCGACCAGCTTTGCGGTGATGGGAACGCGCGGTTGATCCTTGCGATCCTGACGAGCATATCCGAAGTAAGGGATGACGGCCGTGATACGGTTGGCCGAAGAACGTTTCAAGGCATCGATGATGATCAGCAATTCCATCAAGGAATCGTTGACCGGTTGACAGCAGGACTGCACCACGAACACATCGGCGCCACGCACATTTTCGTCGATCTTGACCCGGATCTCTCCGTCACTGAAGGATGAGACCGTCGCCTCACCCAATTTCTGCCCAAGGTAAGCGCAGATCTCATGCGCAAGCGCAAGATTGGCGTTGCCAGAGAAAATTTTCAGTTCCCTGTTCATCAAACTTTCCCGAACCGGCGTTTTTATCTATAACGTGTTGGATTCTCGCGTGGTTCTCATCCGGTGAGTGGCGTGGCCTTCTATAAGGCAACCCTCTCGCTGCACACACCACTGGTGAAGCCGATCAAGAGACGAAACTGTATCGGAAATCACGGGGCTCTGTCAACACACACCATCGCGCACCGTGCGTTACCGACCGAGGACAGGGTGAGTTGAAACGGTATACACCTTGAGATGGGGATCAGTCTGGAAGTATGAATGGGCCTGCCGCGCTGATGCCTCGTCACGAAATACACCAAAGACCGTTGCTCCGCTCCCTGAGAGCAGAGCCGTCTCTGCCTTTTCGGCAAGAAGTTTGTGTTTGATCCCGTGAAGGACGGGGTGAGCCCTGAACACCGTGGCTTCAAAATCATTTTCGGCCGCTTGGAGCACCGCGGGCCATGAGAGCTCAGAGGCTATCCCCAGCCTCGAATGGACCGCTGACAGCGGCTGTACCCCCGTCCGGTTTACAGAAAGCTGCTGATACGCCGACTTTGTTTCGACTGAAAACCCCGGATTGACGAGAACGATCCATCGGGTCCCCTGGATTCGCACAGGTGCCACCTTTTCGCCACGCCCTTCCACGATTGCGGAAGGAGCGAAAAAAAAGAACGGGACATCGCTTCCGAGTGTTTGACCGACCTGGGCCATCTTTTCTCTCGACCATCCCAAATTCAATAGCCGGTTCAGTCCGATAATAGTGGCTGCGGCATCGCTGCTTCCCCCTCCCAATCCCGCGCCCATTGGAATGCGCTTTGCGAGGACCATATCCAATCCGACGGTTCGGCCACAGTCGCCGAGTACCGCCGCCGCCGCACGATACACCAGGTTGGAAGGATCCGTCTTCAAGGAAGGTTCATCGCATCGCAATGTGATGGTCGAATGGCTTTCGCTAAGGGAAAGCGAGAGCTCGTCCTCCAACTGCACGGTATGCATCAGAGTCCAGAGGTTGTGATAACCGTCAGACCGACGGTCGAGAATACGAAGAACGATGTTGATTTTGGCGGGTGCGAAAGCGGTAAGCGAAGTAGATAAGAGGGTCGATCGGGAAGCGGAGTTAGTCACGACCGCCTTTTATAGCATACTTCTCCAAGCGATACCGAAACGATCTGGTATTGAGGCGGAGCATCCGCGCGGCCTTTTTCTTGACCCACTTCGATCGTTCAAGCGCCTTCAGCAATAGATCCTTTTCGATTCCGTTGATAAGCCCTTCGAGATCCACCCCTTCCTCCGTCAGATCCAACGGCATCGTCGGTTGCGACGGTTGCGTCGTGGGTCGATGAAGCCATCCGTGCACCTCGGCGTCGGTCACCGGCCCTTCCGTCGAAAAGGCGACGACCCGTTCGATCAGGTTTTCCAACTCACGGACATTGCCGCGCCATTCATGCCCCAGCAAGACCTGCATGGCCTCCGGGCTGATCACGGGTTTTGGCCTTCCGCTCTCCTTCGAAAAGCGCTCCAGGAAATGATTGACCAACAAAGGAATATCCCCTGTACGCATACGCAGGGGTGGGAGCCGTATGGGAATCACATCCAAACGATAGTAGAGATCCTCCCGAAACGAGCCTTCCGCGACCGCTTTCTCGAGTTCCTTATTCGTGGCGGCCACCACACGTACGTCGACCTTGATGTCTTGATGGCCGCCCACTCGTCGAAATTCCCGCTCTTGAATGACGCGCAACAGTTTCACTTGAATCGTCGGGGTCGTATCGCCGATCTCATCGAGAAAAATGGTGCCTCCGTTGGCGATCTCGAACAACCCCGCTTTGTTCGAGATCGCTCCGGTGAACGATCCCTTCATGTGGCCGAACAGCTCACTCTCCAGCAACGTTTCTGGCACTGCACTACAGTTCACGGCCACAAACGGAAGAGCGCTTCTGGTGCTGTTGTAATGAATCGCTCGCGCCACCAGCTCTTTTCCCGTCCCACTTTCGCCGCAGATGAGGACATTGCTTTTCGAGTCCGCGACTTTCCGCACGACGTCGAACACCTTCTGCATCGCCTCGCTCTGACCGACCAGCTGCGCGAATGACGACTGGCTGGCCATCTCTCGCTTGAGAAGCATGTTTTCGGTCGTGAGACGCCGCTTTTCCAGCGCGTTTCGGATGATCAACTGGACTTCATCGACTTGAAACGGCTTCGTCAGATAGTCGTACGCGCCCTGTTTCATGGCTTCGACGGCGGAATCCGCGGTCGCAAAGGCCGTGATGATCAGTACGACGGTTTCCGGCGAGGCCGATTTCACGGCCTTCAGGACCTCCATTCCATCGATCTTCGGCATCCGCAAATCGGTGATGACCAGATCAAAGATTTCCCTGTTCAGCAACTCGATGGCTTCTTCGCCGTCTATGGCGCTGGTCACGGCATATCCGGCTCGTTTGAGCATGATGGTCAGTACGTCACGCAAACTTTGTTCGTCATCAACGACTAGGATCTTTTCCACGGTTCTCTACCCTCATGCCAAAGTCGCACGCCTGAATCTGCCGTCCGAGGCAGACACACTCCAAATCGTGTCCCATGACCTTCCTGGCTTTCCACCCTGATCCACCCTCCGTGAAGATCGACGATGCGATGAACTGCGGCCAACCCCAATCCAGAGCCGTGTTTTTTAGTGGTAAAAAACGGAAGAAAAACCTTCCCGAGATGGTCCTTCGGAATGCCCTCCCCCGTATCCTGAAATGAGACCTCTACCACCTCCGCCTTTCGCCCGGCGACATCGATCTTCCGACACCCGGTTGCAATCGTCAGTTGGCCGCCTTGGGGCATGGCATCGAAGGCATTCGTCGCCAGATTCCAGAACACTTGTTTCATTTGATCCTGATCCACTTGCGCAGGCAAAGCCCCGGTGCAGGGAGCAGTCACGATGGTGATGTTCGTTCGGCTTCGTGCTTCATGTTGTACCAGTTCAAGAGTCTCAGCAAGGACTTTGTTTAAATCGTACTCCGCCAAATTCAGTGCAGGCGGTCTGGCATACTGCAGAAACTCCGTGATGATGGTGTCCAACCGGGTCGCTTCCCGAACCGCGATGTCCATCAAGCGTTGGCTGGTGTCATCGGTTTGGAGATCTTTCCGAAGCATTTGCATCGCGCCGGCCAGTGCACCCAAAGGATTTCTGATTTCGTGCGCCATCCCCGCCGACATCTCTCCCAGGCTGGCCAACCACTCCTTGCGTCGCATTTCTTCTTCGAGATCACGGATCTGGGTAAGATCCTTGAACACTCCAACCAGTCCCGTTTTCTCTCCTCGCTCGTGTAAAGGCGCAAGCGTCATGCCGAGAATCAACCGATTACCGTCGGACCGCTTGCACTCCACTTCGAACCGCATGTTGGCGGACACATCGTGCATGCAATCCTCGTCTTGCTGAACCGGTCGCCAGTTAAACACTTCCCGCCAAGGACGCCCCTGTACTTGCTCAAAGCTGTAGCCCGTGGCTTCCTGAGCTGCAGGATTGAAAGACGTAATTCGTCCCTTCTCATCGGTGGCAAACACGCCGCTACTGATACTGTGGACGATATTCTCATGGAACGCCTGAAGACGACTCAGTCCCTGCTCTTTTTCACGAATCGATTGATCTGCCAGTCGAAGCTGATCCGCCAGGGCACCGCTCAGAAACCCGACGACCAGGAACGCCAGTCCGTAAACGCCGAACGCATGGAGCGTTTCAGCGGCGCTGAGATGAGCACGGGGCAACCATCCCCATACTTCAGCAAGGCCGTAGAGCTGCACATTGGTCAGAATTCCAAACAGGATGATGCAGAGGCTGGCCGTCAAGAGTCCTACACGGCGACGCGGAACCAAACTTGCGACGGTCACGCTGATTACATACAACACGGCAAACGGGCTTTCGATTCCCCCCGTTCTCGCGATCAAGACCGTCTCGAGCAGGAAATCAACCGCAATCTGTGTCCACGCGAATTGCGCAAGAACGCGGGGAGTGGTGAGCGGCCTCAAAAGGAACGCGTAAAGGATCGTGACCGCATAGGTGAAGATGATCAGAGCATAAAACGTTTCAACTCGTTCGCCCTTCGTGACCTGAAATGCAAGGGAAAGCCCCAGTAGCAAGGTGACGATAACGACTCGCCACCCCATCAACCAGTAGATTCTGGCTTTGATATCTTCCACAAACTGAACCTCCCCTAGAGGAGATTCCACCATCACAGTCCAATCTAACTTCGTGAGGGCCTCGTCTCACCGCGTGTCTTGGGAAGCGGATCGCTGGTGATCGTAACGACGAAGAGGTTCGCCGGAAGTCAACGGCTTCACGCCCAACAATCCGGAGGAAGGAAACCGCCGCTCAATTCCAGTCGTCAATCGGCTTAACCGATTGCGGACGCCATCGTAAAAATGGGCAAATACATCGCGACGACGATAAAGCCGACCGTTACCCCCAAAAACACCATCATCATCGGCTCCAATAGAGCCGTGAGATTCGTCACGGCCTGGTCGACTTCGTCTTCGTAGAAATCCGCGATTTTCCCGAGCATACTGTCCAGTGCGCCAGTCGACTCTCCGACGGAAATCATATGCGTGACCATCTTCGGGAACGTCCCGCTTTTGGCCAACGGTTCGGAGATTGTTTTGCCGCCGCTGATGCTGACTTTCGCATCAAGAAGCGCCCCTTCTACGACCTTATTCCCGGAGGTCTTCGCGCAGATAGTCAGAGCTTCAAGCAGCGGAACGCCGCTGGCTAACAGCGTTCCCAGCGTCCGTGTGAATTTGGCCACCGACGCCTTCCTGATGAGATCTCCGAACACAGGGAGTTTCAGCAGAAGCTTGTCAATAGCCAGTCTACCTTGGGGGGTCGCGTAGTATTTCTTGATACCCACTACCGTGGCTACGATCACTCCAAGAATGATGTACCAATATCCTTGTGCAAAATTACTCATGTCGATGACGAGTTGTGTCGGCCCCGGAAGCGCCATCTTGCCCCCGGACATCTCTTTGAACATTTTTTCAAATACGGGAATTACCCAGATCATCAGGACGGTGATCACGATGGCGGCAATGCCGACGATGGCGGCAGGATAGACCAATGCGCTTTTGATCTGTCCCTTCAACTTCATGGCCTTCTCGATATGTTTCGAGAGACGACCAAGAATGGTATCGAGCAACCCCCCGACTTCACCGGCATGAACCATATTGACGTACAGATCATCAAAGATTTTGGGATGTTTCCGGAGCGCATCGGAAAAGGTTGAGCCGCCCTCGACCTGGACTTTGATCTCGCCCACGGATTTCCTCAGAGTCGCATTCTCCGATTGCGTCGATAGGATTTCCAGGCATTGAATCAGAGGCAAGCCGGCATTGATCATGGTCCCGAATTGCCTGGTAAATACGACCAAGTCCTTTTCGCTCACCCCGCTTCCAAGCTTAAAGCTGAATCCCTCTTTGGCGGCCCTCTCCTCGAGACTGGTCACCACCACGCTTTGTTTCCGTAGCTGCTCCACGGCTTCATCGCGTGACTTGGCGACGAGTTCGCCTTTTTTCACCGCTCCGGATCTGCTGCGCCCGACATATGCAAATGTGGCCATAACTTCTCGTCCTGTTGTGGCTTCCCGAGCCCCCTAGTGATGAAGACTAGGACTACGAAGCGAGTCTACTGGTGGGTCGAAAACCTGTCAAAACAATTGAAATATTTGCCGAGCTGGAAGACGTCGGATGTCGCATGCGCTACGGAGCCGTTAAGCCGTTAAGCAAGGGGGGGAGCCGCATTCGTGTCTCGATACCCTCTATAGAGATAATGTAATCCTGAGGCCAGGGTGAACCCCACCATGACGACGACGAATGGAGCCAGTAAGGAACGGTCGAGTCCTCGCCATGTCAAGAAGACAATCAAAAGGACGTAGCTCAACTGAAGGAGGGTCGTGCCTTTTCCCAAAAACGTCGGAGTCACATTGATTGGCGTACTGGTGACGTGAGCCACCACCGTTCCCAGTAAGAGTATAATGTCCCGGCTCACGACCAAGATGACCAGCCAGGATGGCACCAGATGCAGCATCGCCAGTGAGATAAAGCTCGACGTCAACAGGAGCTTGTCCGCAAGGGGATCGAGTAAGGTCCCCAATCGTGTCCGCTGATTCAGTTTCCGTGCGAGATGGCCGTCGATTGCATCCGTCAGTCCTGCGACGAGTAGTGTCAGGAGTGCGAAGCCATAGGAGCCGTACGTCATGAATCCTATGTAGACCGGGACCAAGAGAATTCGAAGAATCGTAAGGCTATTGGGAATGTTCATGGGATGGAGCTGGCCAGACCTCTGACTGAATGAAGGGAGGCATCATAGTAATGGCCGCCATGCTTGTCAACGAGTTGCAGGCTGTACGGATGACCTCTTATAATCGAGTGAACTTATCGTCCATTGTTGTTTTGGAGGGTGGAGAAAGCATGAGTACGTTGCCACTGATATTCAAGAAAGAAGGATTGGTGGAGAAACATCAGCTTGAAGGGGTCGACCCAAGCGATCGGTATTTCAATCGCACTATCCTGATCAATCGGATCCCATCAGGATACACCGCCAAAATTACCTATGAAGCGTTCGTCGTTGAGAGTCGGCCGCACTCTACCATTGCCGCGGCAGTGAACGAATTGGTCAATAAATTACAAGAATCGGGGTTCACTCGTATGAGAACGCGAGCCAATTTCAAGGGGACACGGTATCTTGCCGAAAAGGAAACATGGCTCGATTATCCCGACCGGTCTTAAGTCGTGCCGAGGAATTCTTGGTACACCAAATCATGAATCACGGGACGGAATTCTCGGATCGCTTCATTCCTACTCGAGGGATGCACGCGATTCGAAAGAAGCGCCACCTCCAATTCGTGAACCGGATCAACCCAGACCGAAGTCCCCGTATAGCCGAGGTGACCGAACGACCGGGCATTGAAGTAGCGTCCTGCAGAGGAGGGTTCTGAAGGGGTATCCCATCCAAGCGCCCAACTTGAAGATCGTTCCGGGTTCTGTCGTTTTGTAAATTCCTGAGCCATTGCCCGATCGATGATCATCGATCGCCCGTAATAGGCTCGCAACCACTCCCCCGAAATCGCCAAGACCGAGTCGGCAGTCCCAAACAGCCCGGCGTGGCCCGCTTCCCCTCCCAAAGCAGCTGCATTCTGATCGTGCACTTCTCCACAGAGGAGACGTCCCCGCCATCGATCATCCTCAGTCGGTGCCACATCTCCGGTATTGTTGATTACGCCGTCGGAAAGTACAGAGTGCCGATCCGGCAAGACAAATCCTATCCGTCTCTCTCCCAGCGGGCGCGCAATGTGATCAAGAAAGTAGTCGTACATGGTTTGCCGGCTGCTTCGTTCAACAATAAGACCGAGCAGCATGAACCCGAGATCGCTGTAGAGGCTGCGTGTACCTCGTTCATACACCGGCGCCTCAGACCGGATGAGGCTGAGCATAGCCAGTTTCGCCCGCGCTCTCTCTTCAGCCGACGAAGGGATTATCCCATCCGGACTCAGACGTTCATAGAATCCACGCCAACCAGGCAACCCGGATGAATGCGTCAGTAGATGACGAATCGTCGCAGAGCCGACGGAGGTATCGGCACACTCCGATAGGTGATCGGCCACGCGGTCATCAAGCCGACAACGGCCTTTCTGCATCAATAGAACGAGGGCCGTGGCGGTCGCCAACGGTTTCGTCAACGAAGCGAGGTCATAAATCGTAGAGCTGCTGACCGGAGATCCCGGAGGGATTGTGGAAAGGAGGCCTGCATGAAAGCGAGAAATCGGTTTATCTCCGCACCGCACCGCCAATACGGCTCCTGGGAAGACCCCCTCGGTTACGGCCCGATCAAGCGCTGATTGGATGGCACTGAAATCCGGCATGAGGATGATGGATCGAAGGAAGACGCTCAGGAGAACGATCGAGCACTACGGAGCGACGGCACATGGACCGGAAAGGTCACCGGGTCGGACTGGATTCCCCTTCCAGTTTTTCTTCCTGCAAGACGCCGTGATCTTGGTACGCTTCACTTGCTTCCACATCCAACATCCGCTCGAAAGTATGAAGCGTCGCCCGCATCCGCTCCACCATGAGCATTCGCTGCTTCTGCAGCACAGCCAAGTCCCGTTGTGTATTTCCCAGCTCGACCCGCGCCTGTCTGATCAGTTCGCCGGCTTTTAATTCCGCTTCTTTCACGATCAATTCGGCATCGCGTTGCGCGCTTCGCTTGACATCCTCGGCCAGGGATTGCGCCGAGACCAACGTGGTAGACAAGGTCGCTTCCGTACGCTTCAACTCTGATACTTGCTGTTCCAGCGACATAATTCGGTCTCGCAACAAGGCATTGTCACGGTTCAACAATTCGACGGTTTGTGCAATTTCTTCCAAAAAACGGTTGACCTCTTCACGGTCATAGCCGCGAAGCTTGACCTGAAAGACCGTCTGTTGAATGTCGAGCGGTGTGATTTTCATGGCATCCCCCATTGGTTGAGTCAATTCATCCGTACCGCGAGATCCTTAATCGACTGTACGACCGCGATCTGCAAGAACCAGATGGCCACGATAACGACCAACGGCGACAAATCCACGCCCATGCTCAAGCCCAATCGCCGCCGGATTGGAACCAAAACCGGCTCTGTGGCACGGGTGAGGAATTGAACGATTGGATTCCACGGATCCGGGTTCACCCAAGAAATCAGAGCACGAGCGATGACGATCCAGGTATAGAACGTCAGCGCATAGTCCAGTACCGTGGCGAATCCTAACAACGTGTTTCCCACCACAAACATCAGCCTCTCAGCTCCTGAGAACGCTTCGTCGCAGCCTCAACGGCCTCCATCAACACACCCCGAAGGCCTCCCTGTTCCAGCCGATGCAGACCCGCGATCGTGGTTCCCCCGGGAGACGCCACCTGATCCTTGAGACTCGCCGGATGCTGTCCGGTTTCCAACACCATCCGTGCCGCACCTAAAACGGTCTGCGCCGCCAGCAGACCGGCCGTCTCGCGCGATAAACCCATCTTGACGCCACCATCGGCCATCGCTTCGATCATGAGGAAGACGTAGGCCGGTCCGCTCCCGCTCAACCCGGTCACCGCGTCCATCAACCGCTCGTCTACGGACACCACTCTTCCGACTGATTGGAAAATCTGCCGCGCACATGCCGCGTCATCGTCCCCTACCCCGGCACCGATCGCCAAGGCAGTCATAGCTTCGCCGACCATTGCCGGCGTATTCGGCATGGCCCGAATAACCCGGGCCTGCGGCGCACAAGCTTCAACGATTTTACTGAGTTGCACTCCCGCAATCACCGAGATCACGAGTTGTTGCGCCAAGACCTGTGCGATTTCTTTGAGGACTTCGGCCGCGACCTGGGGTTTCACGGCCAGCACGGCGACATCTCCGAAAACCACGGCATCATGATTGTTGGCAGCAATCTGAACGCCGTACTGTCTCTTGAGATGATCCAGCCTGGCCGTATCCGGGTCGGCAACATGGATCTGCTCGGCTTTGTAAAGTCCGGAAGAAAGCACCCCGCTGATCAAGGCTTCTGCTATCCGGCCACCACCAACAAACGAAAGTTTTTGTGTGTGCGTTTGACTAGACATGGCGTGTACCAAAGATCGCGGTGCCGACACGGACCAGTGTCGCCCCCTCCTCAATGGCCACTTCATAATCGTGGGACATTCCCATCGACAGTTCATCCATCTTCACGCCCGGCACATCCAATGTCGCGATCTGCCGGGCGAGATCGTACAGTCTGCGGAAATACGGCCTGGCCGAATCTGGATCAATGGTCGGCGGAGGAATCGCCATCAAACCTTTAATACAGGTATGAGGAAGCTGGGCCATCATGGGTACCGATCGCACCACGTCTTCGGGGGAAAACCCAGCCTTTGTCGGCTCTCCGCCGATATTCACTTCCAACAGAATATTCTGCCGAAGACCGGCTTCCCCAGCCCGGCGATTGATTTCTTGTGCCAGTTCGAGACTATCCACAGAATGGATCATGTCGAATAGACCGATCACCGACCGGACCTTCCTTCGTTGCAGCTGTCCAATAAAATGCCAGTGAACCGGTCTCTGGGTAAAGGCGGCTATCTTGGGAAGCGCTTCCTGAACCCGATTTTCTCCCAAGATGGACAAACCAGCACACACACCTTCCGAAATGCGTTCGACCGTCACCGTCTTCGTCGCCGCCACGAGCCGCACGGCACCGGAAGGACGTCCGGCTTTTTCTTCCGCCGACCGGATTTTCCTCAGAACCCATTGAACGCGGTTCGCTATTGCTTCTTGGATGAGCGGCTCCATCGTCCTCCCGCCGAGTCGCGGCCGCTCCCTCAGCGAACCGTCCTTGTATTCTAGCGGAAGAACCGCTGAATTGGCAGAGTCTGATTCATCTTCGCCCCATCCGCAACCCGACGGCACTCACCATGGTCCCGTTCACTTTTCCCTCTCGCCGATAGGAGAAAAAGAGCTCTCTGCGGCAAATGGTGCACAGGTTGACGGTCGAGATGGACTTCGGGTCTACCCCGCGCGCCTGTGCCTGTTCTTTGACGAGCGCCTTCAAATCTAGATGCGCTTTTCCGTTTCTTCTCGTTCGTACCACTTTGTTCCAATCCGGGAATCCCTGGCGCAGACGGTCGAGAACCGGCTCATCGACCTCATAGCAGCACACCCCGGCCGATGGGCCGATACTGATCCGTATATGCTCAGGATGTGAGCCGAATCGAGACTCCAATAGTGCCAGCGTTTTGGGTACAATGCCGGCCACGGCCCCTCGCCAGCCCGCATGGACAGCGGCCACTACTCCGCGTTGGCGATCATGCAGGAGGATCGGAACACAATCCGCCGTACGCACCGCCACCATGATCCCCGGTTGATCAGTGACCAGAGCATCCCAACCGCCCACAAATCGGTCCGTCGGGGCCAATGTGCGGTCCACCACCAACGCCTCTGTTCCATGGACTTGCGTCACGGAGAGCGTCCACGCGGACGGCGCCACGCCTGTCATACCCCTTCGCGGAACCCCGACTTCAAGACCTAGGCCCATGGCGTGCTGACGAGTCCCGAAAAAATGGCGGACTTGACTCCCCGCATTCGCAAACGCCGGCACGGTAATGATCGATGCGCTGGTCATATTTTGTAATACCGCATTACGTCAAGATATGCACGAGATCAGTCTGTTTGCTTGCGGAGAAACGTCGGGACGTCCCATTCGTCCTCAGCAGTCAACACTGCCCGGTCCATCGACTCTCGCACATCGTTCATTCTCCTCAAAAAGGCTGGCCGATCCAGATCTTTCATCGGACGATCGACCGCCAGTGACGCACCCATGCCCGCCAACACCGAGGAGGCGGGTTTACCCGGTCGACTCGCTCCTCTATCCGCTCCGATCGTGGCTGCCGCTGAGTCCTCTTCTCGTTCAAACCCGGTTGCGATCACCGTAATGATAAGTTCCTCGCCCATATCCGGGTTGATGACTTGACCCACAATGATGTTGGCTTCCGGATCTGCCGTCTGTTGGATGATGGAGGCCGCTTCTTCGATCTCGTGCAGCGACATGCTGGGGCCTCCCGTAATGTTCAGGAGAACGCCACGGGCCCCCTCAACGCTTCCTTCCTCCAGAAGAGGACTACACATTGCCTTTTGAGCCGCTTCGATCGCCCGATTGGGCCCATAAGAAACCCCCATACCCATGACCGCGCGTCCGGTGTGTGACATCACGGTACGGACATCGGCAAAATCGACGTTCACATGTCCGGTGGTCGTAATGACGTCGGCGATACCTTGGATCGCTTGCCGCAGCACGTCATCCGCAACTTTGAACGCTTCGAGAAGCGGAGTCGATTTATCGACGATCCCCAGGAGCCGCTGGTTCGGAATGACGAGCAATGTATCGACGTGCCGACGCAGGTCTCGGATCCCTTCTTCCGCGTGCTTGTGTCGCCGTTGGCCTTCATACTGAAACGGTTTTGTGACGACGCCTACCGTGAGAATGCCCATCTCGCGGGCGATGCTGGCCACAATGGGGGCGGCGCCGGTGCCTGTCCCGCCTCCCATTCCGGCCGTGACAAACACCATGTCCGCCCCTTCCAGGCATTCTCGAATGTGTTCTTTACTCTCAAGCGCGGCATCTCGCCCGATCTCCGGCTTTGCCCCCGCCCCCAGTCCGCGGGTTCGTTCCGGCCCGAGTTGGATCTTATAGGGTGCCAACGACCGATCAAGCGCCTGGAGGTCGGTGTTACTCGCAATAAAATCGACGCGCGCGAGTCCTGAGGTAATCATCGTGTTGATGGCGTTGCACCCGGCGCCGCCGATTCCGATCACCTTGATGCGGACCGGTGACAGTATATCGTCTTGAAATGAGAACATTGGGGCACCTCCTCAGATCACCCCGCACGACGACCCATCTGCCGTCCCGCAAGGGTTTTAAAGGTTAAAAGACCTCCAACACCCGCTTCGTCCATCCACGCATTTTGGCCCACGTTCCCCCGTTGCGAAGCCCGGCGGTTTCCAGTTCATCGACATGTCGCCGGGCATGCAACAACAGACCGACCCCGGTCGAATGACTGGGATGGCCGACAATATCGCGTAACCCCCCGACACCGGAAGGCAGGCCCCGGCGTGCCGGCAGGTTCAAGACTTTCTCAGCGGCATCGGGCATGCCGTCCAGTAAGGACGTGCCGCCGGTGATGACGACCCCGGCACCCAACATCCCCTCATAGCCGGCACGTACAATTTCCCTTCGCACAAGCTCAAACATCTCATCGACACGCGGCTCCAAGATCTCGGCAATATCCCGCCTGGAAAATGTACGAGCGGGCCGATCCCCGACCGAGGGCACTTCGACGATCTGATGTCCGGTTACCAACTCAGTCCGCGCGACGCCATATTGAGTCTTGATTTTCTCCGCCTCGGTCTGCGAGGTAAGGAGGCCGATGGCCAAATCCTTCGTCAAATTTTGTCCGCCGATGGGGAGGACCGCGGAGTGACGGATACTGCCGTCCAGAAAGACGGCCAGGTCCGTCGTCCCTCCTCCCAGGTCCACCATCGCCACACCGAGGTCCCGTTCCTCCTGGCTCAACACCGCCTCGCTGGACGCCAGCGGCTGGAGAATGATGTCGACCACGTCGAGTCCGGCTCGATTCACACTTTTTACGATGTTCTGAGCAGAGGTCACGGCGCCGGTGATGACGTGTACGTTGACTTCCAAACGATTACCCGAGAGGCCCAACGGCTCCCGCACGCCTTCCTGCCCATCCACCATAAATTCCCGCGGCAACACGTGAAGAATCCTGCGTTCATGGGGAATCACGGCGAGTGTACGCGCGCTTTCAATAGCCCGTTGGATATCTTCGCGTGTCACCTCCGCCCGTTTCAGCGCCACGACGCCCTTGCAGTTTTCAGCGGAGATGTGGCTGCCCGCGATGCCGGTGTAAACGGAGTTGATCTGGACGGCCGCCATCAATTCCGCTTCTTCGACCGCCTTCTTGATGGATTCGACGGTGCTTTCGATATCAACGACGACTCCTTTGCGTAAGCCGCGGGAGGGGCTCGATCCGACGCCGATAATGCTGATCCCCCCGGCGTCGGTCATCTCCGCCACGATCGCACAAATCTTCGTGGTTCCGATGTCGAGCCCGACCAGAATTTGATCCCGTTTCGGCACCGCAATCACCCCCCTTCCCGTACGACGATCCGATTCTCGTACCGGAGATCCACTTCGTTGACTCCGAGGCCGTGACCGTCAAAGTTCAGCGTTTTGAGGGTCGGTTTGACGCGTCGGAAGCGTGCCCACTGCTCTCCGACCGCTTCTTCCCCGAACTGAAATCGCACTCCCTGTACGAGGGCGACAAGGTTCGACGGGTTTTCGGCGCTCACTTGCAGCCGGCCGTCGAATGTTTGCCCGACCAATTTGGCCAGTTTGATGCCCGACGCGATGACCCGCCTCACCGATTCAGCCCCCTCCAATAGACCTTTGGAGTCGATTCCCGTCACGAGGGGCAACGCGTCATTATCGGCCTGACCCAGCCTGGTCAGCACATGCCCCTCCGCATCAGTCAGAAAGTTTTGTGAGTCGGTACGGATGACGGCGGCTGGTATTCGTTCAACCAGAGATATGCGCAGCTCATGAAGCGGAACGCGGGTCACTTCGGCCTCTTTGACCCACGGATGAGATTCCAGATGTTCCTTGATGGCTCCCGTGACAATATGGTGGAGCCCGGTACCGGGTTTCACTTTTGCAAGCTCGAGCACCTTTTGTTTGTCGACGTAGTGGTCCCCTTCGACCGTGATGGTCTTAATTTCCAGCAACGTTTCGAGAGCAGGGCCTGAATACTTCACGCCCATCACGGCAAACCAGGCCACCAGCCCCGTACCGGTCGCCAGGCCGACCCATCGAGAAAGAGCTTTTTGCCTGGCTGTTTTCACCAGGCCGGCTTCTTTCGCCGCCCGTTCTCCTTGTGCATCTTTCCATTGATTCTTTCGTGGCTGCACCGGAGGGAGTTGCCGCTTTCTTCCTAAGAATCCCATCACTCACTCCTTTGGAGCTGCCCATGCAAAGCAACTCACACGATCAAGCGCCGACTTTAGGATCTCTTCAACTAAGTCGTCATACGCAATTCCCGCTTGCGCTGCGGCCATAGGCAGAAGACTCGTCTCCGTCATGCCGGGGACTGTATTTATTTCCAGGACATACGGACGCCCCCTTGGAGTGATACGAAAATCGACGCGAGCGGCTCCTTCGCATCCCAACACCTCATAGGTTCGCCTCGCCAACTCACTGATCTGGTAAACCACCTTGGGAGGGAGCGGAGCGGGACAGAGATACCGGGTCTTGCCCTTCTGATATTTGGCCGAGAAGTCGTAAAACCCATCGGGTGCCACGATCTCGATGGCTGGAAGTACTTTCGCACCTTCCGCTGTTGTCCCAAGAATAGACACAGCAGCTTCGTGTCCGGGAATGTACGTCTCCACCATTGCCTCGGGATCATAGCGATGGGCCAGGTCCAGGGCCTCTTTCCATTGGCCGGCTCGCCGCACGATGGTGACTCCGATCGTGGACCCCTGTGAAACCGGTTTGACGATAATCGGCAACTTGAGCTTTGTCTGTTTCAGGATCCTCCCCAATGACGGTCTGTCGCATCCCCGCACAACGGTTCCTGCAGGCAGCGGAATACCATGTGCGGCCAAGAGCGCTTTTGTAGTCGCCTTATGCATTCCCACGGCACTCGCACGCACGCCGGACCCTGTGTAAGGAATTCCCACTGTCTCGAGAAATCCCTGGATGGTTCCGTCTTCACCGCCCGGTCCATGCAGCGAGAGAAAGGCGATGGCGACTTTGTGATCCTTCAAATCACGAGACAGATGATCGGTGACGTCGATAGTCACCGCATCGTATCCTCGACGGATCAGCGCTTGATGGACAGCCTGACCGGTCTTCAGAGAAATATCCCGCTCTGAGGAACGTCCTCCCATGAGCACGCCGATCCGGGCATTGGTCAGTCGACCCATTGTTTCCCTTTCGCTATGCTTCGCCCACCACTTTCAATTCCAGTTCCAATTTGACCCCCGTCTTTCGCGCGATTTGCGTGCGCAGCTTCTTGATCAGCGCAAGCACGTCGGCGGCACTGGCCTGACCCTGATTCACGATAAAATTGGCATGTTTGGTCGAGACCTGCGCGTCACCGACCGATGTTCCTTTGAGTCCTGCCGCTTCGACGACTCGCCCCGCCGAATCGTTCAGCGGGTTCTTGAATACGCAGCCGGCGCTGGGTAGCGTAAGCGGCTGCGTATCACGGCGGTAATGGAGATAGTTTTTCACGACCTTTTCAAGGTCCGTCCGGACCCCCCGTCGCAGCTGCAGCCATACTCCGACCACGATACCCGGCGGCAATGTCGCCCGGCGATATCCAAATTGAATTACTTCTGCCCGACAGTCCATGAGTACGCCTTTGGGCGATACAATCCGTACGGCTTTCACCGAGTCCTTCATCTCACCGAGTCGTGTCCCTGCGTTCATCACGACACAACCGGCCACAGTACCGGGAATACCGGCCGCCCACTCCAGTCCCGCCAAAGACCGGCGGATCGCATGGGCGATGAGCGTCGGCATGCCGACGCCTCCTTCGGCATACAACACGTCGCCCGGCTCTTCCTTGATCGCGCGTAATTTTGCCAAACTGACCACCACACCTCGAATGCCTTTGTCCCGAACGAGGAGGTTGGTGCCTCCCAAGACGAAGATCGGCAGTTTTTGTTCATGCGTCTGCGTGGCAAGGCGGACGACATCTTCCACGTCTGCCGGCTCCACCAACACATCGGCCGGACCACCGATGTGGAACGACGTGTATTCTTTAAGCGGTGCATCGAATCGAACCGCCCCCCGTACGCCGGCCACAGCCGACTCCAATCGGCCCCGTGCCCGCATTGCTCGTCCCTTCGTTCCATCCTTTACCCTCGATGCGTCATGCGCCATCACGCAGACTCAAGCCGTGCAAGAATCCCCGTTCCCGCCTTCCAGATATCACCGGCCCCCAACGTGAGTACGAGGTCACCCGGTCTCAAATGAGGCAGTACTTGATCAGGGAGCGTTTCTTTGTGCTCGATGAAGGTCACTGACGGATGGCCCGCCGACCTGACCGTTTCAGCGAGGGCGGATCCGGACACTCCCGGAATCGGCGATTCACCGGCCGGATAAATTTCGGTCGTGAACAGCACGTCCGCGTGATCAAAGGCATGCGCGAACTCTCCGATGCAATCCCTTGTCCGGCTGTATCGATGCGGCTGGAAAAGAACCACCAATCGACGATCCCAACCCTGTTTGGCGGCGGCGAGGGTCGCTTTCACCTCGGTGGGATGGTGGCCATAGTCGTCGACCACCATGATGCCGCCGGCTTCACCCCGTAAATGGAATCGCCGTTCGACTCCCGTGAAGGCCGCCAACCCTTTGCGAATCAGGTCTACGGGAATATCCAGCTCAAGCCCGATGGCCACGGCCGCCAACGCATTTGAGACGTTGTGGATGCCCGGCACGGCCAATCGGAAGGGGCCGAGATTCTTTCCACGGAAATATGCTCGGAACTCGGCGCCCCATTGCCTCAGACTGATGTCGGTCGCCTTGAAATCCGGCGCCATCCCGTCCCGATCCCGAAGGCCATAGGTGTGATACCGCTTGACCAGGCGAGGGAACAGCGCGGCCAGATGATCGTCATCGGCACACAGGACCGCCAATCCATAAAACGGGATTTTGTTGATGAACTCGAGGAAGCTTTCGCTGATGCGCTCCATCGATCCGTAGTGATCCAGGTGCTCGCGGTCCAGATTCGTCACCGCAACGATGGTCGGCGAGAGGCGAAGAAACGATCCATCACTTTCGTCCGCCTCCGCCACGAGCAAGTCCCCTCGTCCGAGGCGGGCATGGCTGCCTAACGCGTTGACTTTGCCTCCAATCACCATCGTGGGGTCGAGGCCACCCTGGGCCAACACGTTCGCGACCATCGACGTGGTGGTGGTTTTCCCATGCGCGCCGGCGATGGCTACCCCAAACTTTAGACGCATCAATTCCGCCAACATCTCCGCCCGCGGAATCACGGGAATTTGCTTGGTCTTCGCCGCCGCGACTTCGGGGTTACTCGTCGCGACGGCGGAAGAAATGACCACTACCTGCGCCTCTCCTACATTGGACTCCTGATGACCGATAAAAACTTTCCCACCGAGCTCTTCCAGTCGCTTCGTCGTTTCCGAAGCGTGCAGATCGGACCCGGTCACTTTGTATCCCATCGTGAGGAGGACTTCCGCGATGCCGCTCATACCGGCTCCGCCGATCCCGACGAGATGAATCTGCTGTATCTTGCGAAAGTGCGTCATACGGCCGAGCCTTTGTCGTCCTACGGACGTCTGAGGTCGAATTCCCCGTTCCTCAACACCACCCTCCGGTCGCTCCAGTAGATTGGTTGATGTCATGTGTCACTCCCATGAGCGCGTAACATTCGCCGACGATCACCTCGCCGGCATCGATTCGTCTCATCTCGAAACTTTTTCGTTGCATCTTCGCCAGCCGCTGCGGGTCCGATAAGATCGTTTCGATCATCGCACCCAGTTTCACGCCGGTGAGGTCCGCTTGCGGAAGAACAATGGCGCCTCCCGCCGCTTCCATCGCCCGTGCATTCTTCATCTGGTGGTCATAGATGGCCGTCGGCAGCGGAATCAGAATCGCGGCTTTCCCGCAGGCCGTCAGCTCGGCGATCGTCATGGCGCCGGCACGAGCCACTATCAGATCCGCCGTCCGAAGCACGGTAGGCATATCGTAGAGAAAGGGAACGACCGTGGCTTGAATGCCCAATGTTCGGTACACCGCACTGACTCGTTCAAAATCTCCCTCCCCGGTCTGATGCGTGATGGTCAGGCCGGGGAGTCGTTGACTCAGTAGGGGTAATCCTTCCAACATCGCGCTGTTGATGGCCCTGGCTCCCTGGCTCCCACCGAAAATCAACAGGTGCCGGCCATCCTGTTTGGTCGATACGCTGTCGTCCGGTCGCACTAAGAACTCCCGCCGAATCGGCGTCCCCACGACTCGCACCTTTCGCCGGTCAAAGGAAGTCCCGGCCGACTCAAAGGCCAAAAAAATCCGCTGCGCCAACGGAGCGACCACCTTGTTGGCCAAACCGGGATAGGCGTTCGGTTCCAGAATCACCCGGGCAATTCCTTTCAAGGCAGCAGCGACCAACATGGCCGGACTCGTATAGCCCCCTACTCCGATCACTAAATCAGCCCGCCGCCGCTTGAGAATGTCCAGTGATTGCCGGATCCCAATAGGCACGGAAAGCACTCCCCTTACGACATCCAGCAGTCCCTTTCCCATGACCGGCTTCGCGGTGATCAACGCCAACTCGAATCCCTCATGAGCGAGCACCCTGGACTCGACCCCGCGCACCGTCCCGACGAAGAGAATGTTCGTGGAAGGATCGCGACACAGAAACTCTCGAGCCAGCGCGACAGCCGGATAGAGATGCCCACCCGTCCCCCCTGCGGCAATGACAATCGTCATCGTCGACTTGCCCATCCGCGTCCGCTCTGCTGTCTCGTCTCTTCTCGCCCCGCCTGCCGATCCCGCGAGATGTTCAGCAAAATTCCTACTCCGGTCAGGCTGATCACCAGGGAAGATCCGCCATAACTGACGAACGGCAATGTGAGACCTTTGGTCGGCAACAACCCCGTCACGACACAGGTATTGATCAGCGCCTGGATACCGATGAGCGTCGTGATGCCGATTCCCAGGTAGCGGCCAAACGGCATTCGCGCTCGGGTAGAGATCTGAAATCCCCGGATCACGAAAAGCGCAAAGAAAAGAACGATGATTCCCGTTCCAACGAACCCGAGCTCTTCGCCCACGAGCGCCAGCACAAAATCGGTATGCGCTTCCGGTAGAAAGAACAGTTTCTGCTTTCCTTCCCCCAACCCGACCCCGAAAAGTCCCCCGCTGCCGAATGCCAAGAATGATTGCGTGATCTGAAATCCCGTATCCGACGCATCCCGCCATGGCTCTAGAAACGCCATGAGCCTCTGACGCCGGTAGCCGGACGACAGAACGAGTGCAAGTCCGATCGGCACAGCCGATAACCCCAGGGTTGAGAGATGCGACAGGCGCGCACCGCCGACGAACAGGAGTCCTCCGGTCACCAGCCCCAATACCACCACGGTACCCAGATCCGGCTCCAAGAGGATCAACCCGCTGAGGAGACCGATGACCAGTAGCGGCGGCAGAAGCCCCGTGGAAAAGTGCTGGAGCCTGTCTTCCTTTTTCGCGAGATACGCGGCGAGATAGATCACCGCGAGCAACTTCGCTATTTCGGCCGGTTGAATCGAAATCAGCTTCAGATCCAGCCATCGCCGAGCTCCGTGCCTCATGACACCGACCGAGGGGACCAAGACCATCACCAAGAGCGCCAAGACGAGACCAAGAAGAGGGAGTGCCAATCGTTTCCACCACACATAGTCCACGCGGGACATCACATGCAGGAGCATCAAACCGGACGTCAGCCATGCCAATTGCCGCTTCACGAAATACCAGGAATCGTGGTGTTTCTGACCGGCCACTACCGCGCTTGCGCTGAAGATCATCACAAGGCCGATCAACGTCAACGTGATCGTCACAAAAAGCAAAACATGATCCATCCCTACCGGCTTCGGAGCGCGCGGGCTGGCCGTAGACCAGGGCAATGCCAAGGTCCCTGCTGTTCTCTGTGACATCTTTCAGCGTCAATGCTCCTCTGGCCTTGCCGTCGGTTACTCCGGCAAAGATCGCGCGAGAGCTTTAAACTGCCGCCCTCGATCCTGATAATCCGTAAACATGTCGAAACTCGCGCAGGCCGGAGACAACAGCACCACATCGCCCGCGTCCGCTCCCGACGCCGCCCATTCAACGGCCTGCTTCAATGTGCCGGCCCGTTCAATTTCCCGATAGCCTTCCATCGCCTTCGCAATCAACGGCGCCGCCTCTCCGATCAAAATGAGCCGCTTCACTCTCCGACGAATAGCGGGGGCCAACCGGGAGAAATCCCCTCCCTTATCGCGTCCACCGGCGATCAACCAGATCGGTTGATCGATACTCTCCAACGCCTTCAGTGTCGCATCAACGTTGGTTCCCTTGGAGTCGTTGATGAACCGTATACCCCGCCGCTCATGAACGATCTCCAACGCATGTTCCAAGCCGGGGAATTCCCTGAGGACCTGACGAATGATGCTCGGAGAGCACCCGCTCAAAAGCGCGTACGTTGCAGCCACCATGGCGTTTTCGAGGTTGTGAGTGCCGATGATCTTGACCTCACTTCTCGCACAGATCTCCTGAGCCCGGCCTGCGACGGTCGTCATGATCCGATCGCGATCGAGATAGGTTCCTCCTGCCAGATCGGAAGGCAACGTCGCGGTCCTCGTGAAGCCCAACACGCTTGCCTTGGCGTGTCGTCTCAGAGCTGCCACCCTCGGATCATCCAGATTGAAGAGGGCGTAGTCGGATGGAGTTTGATTCTCGAATATTCTATTTTTGGCCGCGATGTATTCGTCGATCGATTCATAGCGATCCTGATGGTCCACCGTCACGTTGAGAATCGCGGCAATCCATGGGTGAAACTGTTCGATTGTTTCGAGTTGAAAACTGGATACTTCCACCACCAAGGCGTCGTACGGGCATGGACGGCCCATTTTCATGGCTTGCAGCGACTGGACGGCGGCCTCACTGATCGCCGTGCCCAGATTCCCGCCGACAAATGTCCGCTTGCCGCTCGCCTGCAACATCTTTCCTATCAGCGTGACCGTCGTGCTCTTCCCGTTGGTGCCGGTCACGGCCAGGATCGGGGCTGAAAGAAACCGCGAAGCCAGATCCAGCTCACTGATGACTTTCACGCCTCGGCGCCGCACACGTTCGAGGGCTTCCGACCGATAGGGGACACCCGGGCTGATCACGACGAGCTCGGCCTGGTCAAGAGCCGACTCATAATTGCGTCCCAGAACGAGTCGGGTTCCCGGTTGATCCAGAGATCCGAGCACACTGACCAGTTCTTCACGATTCTTCCGGTCCGCCACCGTCACCAATGCGCCTGCTTCCTGCAGTAAGCGGGCAGCCGCTACGCCGCTCCGAGCCAGCCCGACGACTGTGACACGGGCTCCCGCCAACTGCGTGGTATCCACCTCTACCATCCTCATTACCTCAACTTGAGCGTGCTCAGGCTCAGTAGCGCCAGCAAAATGGCGATGATCCACAGACGCACGACGACTTTCGGCTCTTCCCAGCCTTTCATCTCAAAATGATGGTGAATCGGAGCCATAAGAAAGATCCGCTTCCCTCGGGATTTATATGAGGCGACTTGGAAAATGACAGAAACGGCCTCAATCACGAAGACACCGCCGACCATCAGCAACAACAACTCGTGCTTGCTGATGACCGCGACCGTTCCCAGGGCCGCCCCAAGCGGGAGCGAGCCGACATCGCCCATAAACACCGAGGCCGGATAGGTATTGAACCACAGGAACCCAAGGCTCGACCCCAAAATGGCCGCCGTGAAGACCGCCAGCTCACCCGCTCCGTCGATGTGCTGGATCAAGAGATATTCCGACATCAAACGGTGCCCCGTGACGTAGGCGACGACGGTGTACGCCAATGCAGCGATCATCACCGGACCGATGGCCAGCCCATCGAGGCCGTCGGTGAGATTGACGGCATTGGAACTTCCGACGATGACCAGGACGGCGAAGACCACATAAAACCATCCTAAGTCCGGCATGAAATTCTTGAAAAACGGCACACTGAGCTTCGTGTTGTAGCCCGGCAACGAGTACAAGATCAGCGCAACGATGAGCGCAACCACTATCTGAGCCGTAAACTTCTGCGATGCCGAAAGCCCTTTCGATCGGGCCTTGATGAATTTGAGATAGTCGTCCGCAAACCCGATGGCACAAAACCCGAGCGTGGCGGCAAGAACCAGCCAGATATGTGGACGAGAGATGTCGGCCCAGAGCAGCGTGGACAGCGTGACCGCAAAGATAATGAGGATACCTCCCATTGTGGGCGTCCCGCTTTTGGCAAGATGCCGTTGGGGTCCGTCGTCACGTATCTGTTGTCCCAGTTTGATTTCTTGGAGCTTTCGGATCACCCACGGCGCGAGAACGAATGCGATCAGGAATGCCGTGACAGCGGCGTAAATGATGCGAAAGCTCTGATAGCGAAAGACGTTCAGAAACGAGAATTCCGTATGGAGCGGATAGAGCCAGATATACAGCATAGCGCCTAGACGACCGTCACAAGGCCTTCTTTCTCGTACGTTTGACTTTCTGGAGCGCGTCAGCGACGAGTTCCAATTTCATACCGCGCGACGCTTTGATCAACACGGCATCGCCCGGTTGCACGACCGCTTTTACGGCGGAAGCGGCCGCCCGTGCATCCGGCACTTCGATCACACGCGAGGGATCAAATCCAGCCTGCTTCGCCCCCGTCGCGAGATTTCGCCCTAATGCGCCGCACGCCACGAGTTGATCGATGCCTTGGCGTGCCAAGAATCCGCCCACTTCCTCGTGCATCTGAGCGGCATTCGGACCTAATTCCAGCATGTCTCCAAGAACGGCGATTTTCTTTCGTTTCGTCCCCGTTTGTGCGAGCAGCTGCACCGCGGCTTTCATGGAAGCAGGATTGGCATTGTAGCAGTCGATGATCAACTTCACGCCTCGATTGACCCGCACCTGCGACCGCATGGCAGCGGGCCGGAATCGGGACAGTCCCTGAGCGATGACCCCACCGGATAAGCCCAGGATAGACCCGACCGCGCCCGCGGCCAAAGCATTGGCGACGTTGTGCTCGCCTTGGACCCGAATATGAACAACGGTGTGGCGCGCGGTTCCCGGGAGCAGAAAACGAAAGATCGTCCCGTTGCGTCCGTCGGACTTGACGTCCGTCGCGCGGACGTCGGCCTTCGGTGAAAGGCCGAACGATACCACACGACATCGGGCTCGCGCGGCGAGATAGGGGTAATACGAGTCATCTGCATTCAGGACGGCGGTCCCATCGTGAGGAAGAAGATCGAGCAACTCCGCCTTGGCTTGAGCCGACGCTTCCATCGTCCCGAAAAACTCCAAGTGGTCGGGGCCGATGTTCGTAATGATTCCGATCGTGGGTTGGGCTATTTCACAGAGTTTGGCGGTCTGGCCGAGATTATCGACTCCCATCTCCACGACCGCTCCCTTATGGTGATCGTTGAGGCGGAGCAGGGTCTGTGGAACACCTACACGGTTGTTGAGGTTGCCTTCCGTCTTGAGAATTGTCCAGCGATGAGCCAGGACGCCGGCGACCATTTCTTTCGTCGTGGTCTTGCCGTTGCTTCCCGTAACGGCAACGACAGGAATGTGAAATCGGCTTCGGTGATACGCGGCCAGTTGCTGGTAAGCAGCGAGTGGATCGCTGACGCCGAGGACAAACGGCTGACCCCGCCTTGGGCTACGCTTGAAGGCAAGCCCCGATATATCAAAGGAATCGAGCACAATGGCTCCCACTGCCCCGCGCGCCAGCGCGGTGGCCACAAAGTCGTGGCCGTCGAATCGATCTCCCCGCAACGCGAGAAAGAGATCACCCGGCCTGAGAGACCGAGTATCAAGGCTGATTCGCCGGATACGGTGCCGCGTCCAAGCGGTCCCTTCGCCGGCCAGAACCCTCGCCTTGATTACCTCCCGTAATTCTTCGACGGTAAACAGCGTCATCTGGAGATTCCGTGCGCCGACCCCCCGTTCCCGTGAGCTAGACACGGGTTCCGAGTCGTTCGATGGCGTGGCGCGCCACCTCGCGATCGTCGAAATGAACCTTCTTCGTGCCGATGATCTGGTAATCTTCGTGTCCTTTACCGGCGATCAAAACGATATCTCCACTATGGGCCTCCCGCACCGCCGTCTCGATGGCTTCCCGCCGATCAGGAACTTTCCGGTACTGTACATGCGGCCGCTGCCGCATCGCCTCGATCACCCCGGCTTCGACGTGTTCCAGAATGGAGATGGGATCCTCCGTTCTGGGATTGTCCGAGGTCAATATCACGACGTCACTGTAGCGCACGGCCGCGTTTCCCATCTTCGGCCTTTTCCCCCGGTCCCGATCTCCACCGCAGCCAAAGACCGTGATGATGCGGCCGGTCTTCAGGGCTTGCGCCGCCGTCAGCAAGCGGACCAGCGCGTCTTCGGTATGGGCGTAGTCTACGGCCACCGTAAACGGCTGACCTGCGATCACACGCTCGAACCGCCCCGGCACGTTACTGACTCTCGTCACAGCCTCACGGATCTGAGCGGGTGTCGCCCCTTCGTGTAGTGCCACCCCGATGGCAGCGAGTAAATTGTAGACATTGTGTTCGCCGACCAGATGACTCTCAATGGGGAAGCTCCCGACCGGTGTCGCGGCGGTAAAGCTCGTCCCCTGAAGAGACAACCGCACCGATTCAGCGCAGAGATCCGCCTTGGTCTTCAAGGCATAGGTCCAAACCGGGGCCGGGCACCGCTCGATAATACGATGCCCATAGGGGTCATCGATGTTGACGATCGCTCGCTTATTCCCTTTCACTCCGCTCTTCAAGCCTGTAAAAAGTCTCAGTTTGGCTTGAAAGTACGCCTCCATGGTCTTGTGGAAATCAAGATGGTCCTGGGTCAGATTCGAAAAAACCGCCACGTCATATTCGCATCCGCTCGTGCGATCCTGCGCCAGGGCATGAGAAGACACCTCCATCACCGCAGTCGTGCAGCCGGCGGCGACGATCTTGGCCAGCAGCTGCTGCAGTTCAAGAGAGCCGGGTGTCGTGTGCGTGGCCGGCATCGAGCGCTCACCGATCTGATAGGCGACGGTCCCGATCATCCCTACCGGGTGGCCCAAGGCTTCCAGCAGGGTTTTGCAGACATAGGTCGTGGTGGTTTTACCATTCGTCCCCGTCACACCGATCATCCGAATACGCGATGAAGGGTCCCCATAAAAGCGGCTTCCCAATAGACCGAGCGCCTTTCGGGAGTCCTCCACACGGATAAATGGAACAGATACACCCTCCACCGGCTGCTGCGACACCAATGCCACCATGCCTCCCCTCACGGCCGCCGGAATAAAATCATGCCCATCGACCCGTTCGCCTTTCACCGCGACAAAGAGACTATTGGAGGAGACGGCTCGAGAATCATCGGTAATCGCGCCCACGGACACATCCCAATCCCCGTGTCGGTCAATAACTTTCACCTGTCCTTCTAACGCCTGAATCAGACTAGCCAAGGTCATCGGCATCTCGAAGTATGCTCACGGTTTCCGCGAAGCCATCGCCAACGTCACAGGCTCATGCGACGGCACGCCTAAGTAACTTAACACCTGCCCTCCGACACGACTGAACAAAGGAGCGGCCACAGCCCCGCCCCACACATCACCTTGAGGTTCATCGATGACCACAATCATGGCAATCTGCGGGTTATCGGCAGGCACATAGCCGGCGAAAGACGCGACAAATCTGGAGGTCGAATAGGTACCGGTTCGGGGGTCGATCTTTTGAGCCGTACCGGTCTTCCCAGCCACCCGGAACCCTGGGATGGCGGCCTTCGTCCCCGTACCATCCGTGACCACACCCTCCAGAATTTTCGTGACGCTGCGTGCCGTTTCCGGAGAAACGACCCGTCGCTTGGCTTGAGGAGGTACGTGTTTCAAAATGTGGCCATCCGCATCTCGTATTTCCGAAACCACGTGAGGTTTCATCAATACACCTCCGTTTGCGATGGCCGCAATCGCAGCTACCATCTGAAGCGGTGTGACACCGATCTCTTGCCCCATGGAAATAGACGCGACTGAACGACGCCCCCAATCTTTCGTATTTCGAACCAAGCCGACTCCCTCTCCCGGAAGGTCGATTTCCGTTCGCTGTCCGAAACCGAATGCTTGGAGGTATCGATAGAGCCGCTGTTCTCCCAGCGCCATGCCGGTCTTCGCCGCCCCGATGTTGCTGGATTTCTGAATGACTTGAGCAAACGAGACCCATCCCAGTCGCTCATGGTCGTGAATCACGGTGTTCGCGACCGTCATATGACCATGCTCTCCGAACACCATCGTATTCGGCCTTACCACTCGTTCCTCAATGGCTGCCGCAGCCATCATCGCCTTCATGGTCGACCCCGGCTCATAGGCATCCGTAAGCGCCCTGTTTCGCCAACGATCCGCGCTAAGAGCCGATACGGCATTGGGGTCAAATCGCGGGCTGACCGCCATAGCCAACACCGCTCCGGTCTTCGGATCAAGCACAATCATCGTTCCCGACTTGGCCTGGGCGCGGTTGACCGCATCCTCCAGCTCTCTCTCTGCGAGATACTGAATCACCTCATCGATCGTCAGCACGAGACTATGGCCGGGCGTCGGGCTCCGTTCCGTCATTCCTTTGGGAAACACCGTTCGCCCCAAGGCATCGCGCTGCAACACCATCATCCGCTTCTCGCCGCGCAAGTACGATTCGTAGCGATGCTCTAGGCCTTCCAAACCCTCACCGTCCATTCCGGAAAATCCCAACACATGAGCCAGGAGCGGTCCTTTGGGATAGAATCGTCTCCCTTCCATGACAACCCCGATTCCGTCCAGCGACAGGAGATCGAGTCGACGCCCCTGCTCAGGATCGAGCTTTCGAGCCAACCACACGAAACTCCGGTCCTGCCGAAGTTTCCGCTCCAACTCATCGGTCCTCACATGCAGAATCGGCGACAACTGTCGCGCGGTCTTGAGAGGGCTCTCTAATGAGGTCGGGACTCCGAATACGGACGGCACCTCCACATTCATGGCCAGAATCTTGCCATGTCGGTCGACAATCGTGCCGCGCGCCCCTTCCAATGACACCGTCTTCTGATGTTGCCGATCCGCCCTGA
Source organism: uncultured Nitrospira sp. (assembly GCA_964465695.1). Taxonomy (GTDB): domain Bacteria; phylum Nitrospirota; class Nitrospiria; order Nitrospirales; family Nitrospiraceae; genus Nitrospira_D. The sequence goes on along the minus strand of CAYXKP010000004.1, from coordinate 15,440 downwards.
CGGAAAGTTCAGCCGCCTGGAACACTTGCAACGTGACCAGACGGAACAGAACTAATCCGAAACCACACAGCAACAGCAGCAGCAAGACATACCGACGACTGCGGGAAAACGAGTCGGCCACTAGAACCTCCCGTTGGGAAGATAGTTCCTGGCGACCTTCAGCTCAACCGACGCAACATTCGGGGGATGGATATCGCTTGGCCTGGATTGAACCACAATGATCTGTCCTTGTTGAGGCGGACTCATGCCCAGTTTTTCAATCGCCAATTTTGCGATCCGATCGGAAGCGCTCAATGCTGAAACCTTGACCCGGAGCTCGTCCCGTTGACGTTCCAGCACCGTCTTCTCGCGTTTCAAGCGTTCAATGTGGTAGCCGACTCGAACGACGTCTACACGCTCCCAAACAAACACGAATATGAGACAGAGTCCTACAAAAACGGCGAGAGTCTTCATAAAAGCTCCATCCTCGGTTGACGTTCAGCAACTCGTAATTTAGCGCTACGTGATCGGGGATTCGCTTCACACTCCGACGCTGAAGGAAGCACCGGTTTCTTGGTGAGTATCGAAAGGGCGGCTGCAGGCCCTTGAGAGAGGGATCTGAACGTATGTTTGACGATACGATCTTCGAGAGAATGGAAGGAGATCGCGCAGATCCTTCCCCTCGAGTTCAGCACGTCGGTTGCATCGCGAAGCGACGACTCCAAAAACTCCAGTTCATGATTCACCGCAATACGAAGCGCTTGAAATGTCCGCGTCGCACAATGAATACGTCCGTGGCGATACGCCGCCGGCACGGACCGAGCAATGATGGAAGCAAGTGCCCCAGTGGTTTCGATGGCGCGATGTTGCCTTTCCTGCACGATGGCTCGAGCGATTCGCCTGGCATATCGTTCCTCTCCATACTGAAAAATGATGTCCGCGAGCGCGTGCTCGGGGCTGCGGTTCACCAGATCCGCGGCAGTTTCCCCGATCGCTCGGTCCATGCGCATATCAAGCGGGCCTTCCCGCTGAAAGCTGAAACCTCGTGAGGCATCGTCCAACTGTGGAGAGGAAATCCCCAAATCGAAAAGCACGCCATCGACCGTCGTGATACCTGTCTCAGCTAGGTGCCGCTTCAAGTCCCGATAATTTCCTTGTCGCAACACAATACGGTCTCCAAATCGATTCAGACGTTGCCGACAGAAATCAATAGCTTGCGAATCCTGGTCTAGCCCTATGACTGTTGTTTCAGCCGGGCTGGATGCCAGCAGCATTTCCGCGTGCCCACCATACCCCACCGTACAATCCAAAATGATGATTGGTCGTTCACAAAGTAGCCAAAAACAAATTTCCTGACCAAGTACTGAGATATGCATGCAAAATATCTGTGCCCACTTATCTCCACTTTTCCCCACACCAGACGGAAGTATACTCTCGCATTTTTGGTTGTCAACAGACTTTTCAGTTACTTAGCGGGCCACTACATGAAGCGCGGGAAATGAGATTGACCTCCACAGGTAGCAGGGCAAGGATATGCTTGGGTTGCATACCGGAAAGGATTACCAACACATTGGGTTACCAACTCGAATAGTTTGATTGACTTAAGGACATTTCAATTAGAGAATGTTTTCATGTATAAATGCTATTTGATTTCCCCCTACACAAGACCATTTTTAGGCCTCATGGTCTCATTCCTTTGCTTTGAACAGGCTCATGCAAAGGAATTCAATCCTGATAATCATCTGAATCAACCGGCACCGGTCTATTGGTGCTCCAGTAAGACACCGGACCAGCAGATTTCGACGAAAAAGAGCTCTGGTTGCGAGCCACTCTACGATCAACAGGCGATGGAATCTTTCAGGGAGCGAGCACGCCAACAGGGGTTCGATCTCCCCGACCGTGATCCAATAAAAATCGTGGAGTTGCAGAATGCAGCCTCCAAATTTTCGGATCGTTATCGAAGATTCCTCTCATGCTGCTTGACGGACAACGACGCACCGGCAGAAATCGTTGATTTGATCGATGAAGCCAACCATATTCTCAAGGCGGTTCAACAAAAAGGCATATATAATTCGGCCGGATTCGGTATAGGAAGTAGAGCAGATGGCAGTCCTGGTACCGACCCGGGCAATGGAAGTGGAAACGGTGGTTTATTCGGCGGCCCGGGAGTAGCTCCGAAGCTTGGCACGTTCGCTCGACAATTCACCCTCAGCGAAATTGTCGGAACCGTTGCACACGCCCGCGCAAACCTGTTTCGGCTCAAGGGGCGCCTTGATAAATTGAACGAGGCACAGCGAGGTCTCGCTGAAGCGGACTACGAAACCAGCGGCCGGGCCAAGGTGCAGATTCAAGAGGAGGAGGAAGCCATCAGCAAAGACTTTAAAGCCAAGCGGCCTCCCTCGTCGGCACCCACCGGAATGGATATTCAAGATACGACCTTACGCTCGCGAATTGGAGGAGACAT
>CAYXKP010000004.1:0-12987 GCA_964465695.1 uncultured Nitrospira sp. | reverse complement strand
GTGTCCCCCTACAGCAACGTGGGAGAATCACTTCGCCCGCGGAGAGGTGATAATGTCCATGACAGCCAACTCCCCCATCGGCCGGGAACGGATATACAAGACACCTCCCTGCCCAGCAGCACGGGGTTCGAAGTCGACAATGCTCAAAATCGTGAGGGAACTTCAACACTCCCACGGCGCGGGGCCGGTGCCTCCATCGGAGATTCCGACCTGAATAGCCGAAGACGTTAGTGTTATCCTTGTCACTTCCCAACCGCCGGCATCGGCTCCCACGTCTCTCCCCCATCTGTGCTGCGATACAGACCGCTCCCATTTGTGCCGGCATAGAACAAATTCGGATCGGTCATGCTTTGAGCAATCGCCCTAATGTTGGTGGTCGCCAGGCCGCGATTGATCGGCTTCCAGGTCATGCCGCCATCTTCGCTCCGATGCACTCCGTCTCGCCCCGTAATGTAGATGACACCTTTACGCGTTCGATCAAGAATCATCGCCACGATCATTTGATCGGGGAGCGATGCTCCTATTCGATCCCAGGACTTGGCGGCATCCGTTGACTTATACATCCCGGCCAGCGTGGCGGCATAAACCGTGTCGGGCTCATACGGATCGACCAGGACCGACGTGACGTTCAGAGCCCTCGATGTTTTCAACATCCCGGGTGGCACCAATCCGTTGTTGACCTTCTCCCAATGACCGGCCTGATCGATGGACTTGTACACGCCACCACTGGTGCCGGCGTAGAGAACGGAGGGTCTCGTAGGATCCATACCTAACGTGACGACCATCAGCACTTCTTTCATCCCCTCCATTCTCTTGCTCCATTGTTCGCCCCCATTTTTGGTTTCAAACACGCCCATCGTTGTGGCAAGAAAGATATGCTGCGCATCGGCAGGGTCGAAGAGAAACTGATTCACCACGGAAGTGATAGTGGCATCATCAAGTCCCGCGCGCATCGATATCCACCGCTGCCCGCCGTCGTGGCTCTTGTAGACGGCATCACCTTTCGTCCCGGCATACACCGTCGCGGGATACACGGGATCGATGGCCATGGCGATCACACGGGAATAGCTCATTCCTTGAGAAAGGTTCGTCCATGTCCGGCCGGCATCCCGGGTCTTATAAATATAGTCGTTCGTTGCAACGTAGATGATATCGGGATTCTTCGGATGGAGCTGGATGAGAACGATCGGATCGCTGCGGTTACAGCCGGCAAGAGAGAGCGCGAGAAAGAGGAGAGGGAGCAGAATCTTCATGAAGCCGATGCACATACCCCCTATTTATCGATAGTTCGTGAACTGTAGATCGATCCCGAAATCCTTGCCCTTCAAGAATGTAATCGCGGACTGCAATTCATCCTTGCTCTTGCCCAACACCCGCACTTGCTCGCCCTGAATCTGTGCCTGCACTTTCAATTTTGAATCCTTGACGGCCTTCGTGATCTCCTTGGCCTTGTCCGATGCCAAGCCGCTTTGAATCTTCGCCACTTGCCGCACCGTCCCGCTCAACGCCGGCTCGACCGCGCCTTGTGTGAACGCTTTCAGCGACACGCCGCGTTTTACACACTTGGCGTTGATGATTTCCTGCACCGCCTTCAGCTTGTACTCGTCGTCGGAAACGACGACTAACTCTTTTTCTTTCTCCTTCAACGTGATCTCCGTCTTCGTGTCCTTGAAATCGAACCGCTGCTTGATCTCCTTCGTCGCCTGATCCAGCGCGTTCTTCAGTTCCTGCATATTCACTTCCGACACCACATCGAATGAAAACTGATCCGCCACAATATCCTCCTTCTTTTCCCGTAATCCAGGTTAGGGCGGCATGGTAATCTTTCACTGCGCGCAACCTTCACACCACCCTACCTCGGACGCACCAAGACGCGTCCTTTCCCAGGGAGCACCGCCCTTCATTTAGAACCTTGTTGACCTGCGTGCGCACGCCGGGAGCACAGGAGATCAGCCAGGCTGCCTCCTTCTTCCCCTTCTTCATCCTGCGGAGTGGTCTGGTTGATTCTCGACTGCACATTGAACGAGCACATCGTTCACAACCAGTAGTTTGTATCAACAAGATGTGCGCGTTCAGCGAGCAAGAGAACGACCAGACTGCTCCTTGCCCCCTAACAACACCCCGTTCCATGCGGCAACTTAAACCCCTTCCCCTCATCATAATGAATCGCCGTGCGCATCCGTCCGGCGGTCCCGCCGCCCGCCATCACGACGACTTCGCTTGAGGTAAACGGCTTCTTCAAGACCACGTAGCCGTACCACTGTCTGATGCTGTCGCTCAGGACGATCACGCCCATCACCGCCACCAGCGCCACCAGCACCGCGTCCAGATAGAGGGCGAAGGCCTGTCCCGCGTCCAAACTTCCCGCTTTTTTCAAGAACATCCAAAACATCTCATACGATCCGGTCAATGTAATCACGCCCACAAACAGCATCGGCAGCGCCGTCACCCAGAGATAGGAGGACTTCGACATCTTGATCAATACCGTAGTGCCAATGCAGAGCGCCAGCATGCCGAGCAGTTGGTTCGCGGCACCGAACATCGGCCAAATCGTCGAGATGCTCCCCGTCCCGATTAAGTAACCCCAGGCTCCCACGACCAGGCCACTGCTCAACATGACACCCGGCGCCCAGTTCATCCGGCGAAAGGGGGCATAGACCCGTCCGGCCATTTCTTGAATGAGATACCGCGCCACGCGTGTTCCGGTATCGATGGTCGTGAGAATGAACAGCGCCTCGAACACCAGCGCAAACTGATACCAATAAGCCATGAGACCGGCCATGCCCGGCAACGCTGAAAAGATGGAGGCCATGCCGACCGCCAGCGACACCGCTCCACCGGGACGTCCGGCCACGTCCACCTCGACGAGTTGTGACAACTCGGCGATCCGCGACGGCGCGAACCCCATGGCCGCGAGCGCATCAGGACCCAATGTCGTATTGATCGCCAAATAATCTCCGGGAATCAGCACCGATGCCGCAATCAACGCCATCACACCGACAAAGCTCTCGAGCAGCATCGCCGCATACCCCACCACCGCCTGCGACTCTTGCTCGATCATCTTCGGTGTCGTGCCGGATGACACCAGCGAGTGGAAGCCCGAGATGGCTCCGCAGGCAATCGTGATGAAGAGAAAAGGAAAAAGCGTACCGGGAATAATCGGTCCGCCGCCGCCGGCAAACGTCGTCACCCGCGGCATCTCCATGGTAGGCGCCATAAAGATGACGCCGAACCCGAGCAGAAACACCACGCCGAGTTTCATGAAGGTCGAAAGATAGCCGCGCGGCACCAGCAGCATCCAGCCCGGCAGCACCGAGGCGAGAAAGCCATAGCCCGCCAAGAGCCAGACAAGCGACGATTTGTCAAACTCGAAGAGCCAGGCATAGGAGGACTGGGCGACGACACGACCGAACAGCACCGCCGCAATCAGCAGAACCACGCCAAGCACCGACACTTCCCCCACCGCGCCGGGACGAAATTTCTGGAGATAAAAACCCATGAGCAGGCCGATCGGAATGGTCATGGCGATCGTAAACGTACCCCACGCGTTGTGGTAGAGCGCATTTACGACGGCGAAGCCCAATCCCGCCAACGCCACCACTACAATAAAGAGCACCGCCGTCGCCGTCGCCGTGCCGGTGATCGAGCCTAATTCATCATGGGCCATCTCGGGGAGCGAACGCGCATTGCGTCGCATGGAAGCCACCAGAATGATGAAGTCCTGAACGGCACCCGCCAGCACGGCTCCGATCACCAGCCAGAGAAATCCGGGCATGAATCCAAACTGCGCGGCCAGTACCGGACCGAGCAGGGGGCCCGCCCCTGCAATAGCCGCAAAGTGGTGGCCGAAGAGCACGGCCTTGTTTGTGGGATGAAAATTCACGCCGTCATTCAACCGCACGGCCGGCGTCACGTGCTGGTTGTTCAGTTCGACGACTCGCCCGGCAATCCATCTGCCATAGAATCGATAGGCCAGCACATAGATGCAAGCCGCCGCCACGACTAACCAGAGACCGTTCACTTTCTCCTGTGGGTTGATAAACCCTGCGACCTGAGCCAGGGCAAAGGCCCCGAATATCGACAGGAGGATCCAAAGCAGGGAGGCGATCTTCATGGGCGGCATAGTACCACAATCACCCGGCTGTACTGCCATTCCACACATGAAGGTTGCCAAGAACGGGATCACTGGGTATGGTGACAAATAGTGACAAAATGGCTGCCTTCGACAATCATTCGGACACTCTCTCGATGACTCCTCAGGACGCCCCGCAATCGGATACCGCTGCCGTCCGGCGCGCGCACAACGAGCGATACGGCATCCGGGAAGGCGCTTACACGGCAATCATGCAGGGAGCCGGAGAAAACTATCTGACCGCCTTCGCATTGACCCTTCAGGCCAGCACATCTCAGATCGGCATGCTCAATACTCTTCCGGCCTTTATTGGGACCTTCGCCCAATTCGGATCGGTCATGTGGCTGCGATGGTTCGGGCATCGCCATGCCGTCGTTGTCGCGGGTGCGATCGCCCAGGCGCTGTTGTGGTTGCCTCTCCTCTTTCTCCCCATGGTGTTCCCGGAATACGGTGCGGCTCTGGTCATTATGTGCGCCGTTCCTTTCGTGGTCGTCGGTCACTTTTCCATCCCGGCGTGGAATAGTTTGATCACGGATTTGATCGACCCCGACCGCCGCGGCGTGTACTTCGCTCGGCGGGCTCGAATCATGTCGGCCACGAGTTTTATTGCCTTAGTGACCGGAGGTCTCGTGCTGACGTGGGCTCAGAATCGAGGAGTCGCATGGGCCGGCTTCATGACGCTGTTTCTCGTGGCGGCAGCCGCACGCGGGATAGCGGCTAGTTACTTGCGCCGACTGGACGAGTCGGCAGTCCCAGTGACGGCTCACTTGCATTTGCGTCTCCGCGATTGCGTCATGGCCGGTCGACACGGTGACTTTGTGAGATTTCTTTGGTTTTCGGGTTGCATGCATTTTGCCGCGCTGCTGGCCGGTCCCTACTTTGCCGTGTACCTGCTGCGCGATTTACAGTTTACGTACTTCGAGTATTCCGCTTGGGCCGCCACCGCCATCATCGGCGGGTTCGTGGCGCTGAACGGGTGGGGACGGATTGGAGACCGCTACGGGAACAAAAAGCTGCTGTGGGCCACGGGCTTCGGCATCCCGATTTTGCCGGCGCTGTATCTCTTCACCGACCAGATCTGGTGGTTGATGGTGATCAATTGTCTGGGTGGAGTGGTGTGGTCTGGGTTCAACCTGGGATTACAGAACACGGTCTATGATCTGGTGCCAAGTGAAGAGCGAGCCGGCGCGGTCGCAGTGAGCAATGGCGTCAACGCCACGAGTGCGTTTCTGGGAACCATGGCCGGCGGATGGCTCAGTACCGTGCTCGCTCCCGAGATTGTCGTGGGGGCGTTCGAAGTACATTTTGTGTCGAACCTTTTGGTGATCTTTTTGGTCTCGGCCCTGCTCCGATTAGCCGTGGCTATCATGTTTATCAAACCGCTCAAGGAAGTTCGAGACGTCGAACCGATTTCACACCACGAACTCTTCCAAGAGCTACCCCTCATCAAACCCATGATGGACGTCATCGGTCGCCGCGTCGGGCATCAGCCGTAGCCACCACGACTAACCACAGATCATTCACTTTTCGTAGGAATCAGGGCACTCGTAAAACGTTTTCGAACGCAACCGCACCCGAGAATGCCTCGCAACACCCCAGAGCAAATTCACAGCCGCTTTCATGCGCGGCATCCCAACATAAATTGACCAACGGGCTAATCAGAATACTCCCTTTGGGACTCGCCACAGTCTCGCAATGACCTCCGTGAGTATGGAGACAAGCAAGGCAACACTACCGCCTGGTAGCGACCATCTCAAAGAGTAATTCATCAGTCCTGCAATCCTTGCGAGGAGCAGTCACTCCAATTCCCTTTAGCTCTGCAAGAGCCTCGTCTACGAGTCTTTTTCTCATACCAGCATCAGGATGGTGGGTGAGGATGCCCAAAAGAAGTACTTTCCTAATTGGAATATACCTATGCACTGAAAACCCTTTTTTGTTAAGACGGAATGCGGCCATCGTCTTTGCATCCCATGCCGTCCTCGTTTTTGAATGCATTGCAAAAAGACTCAGGTCCTTGACCAGATCCCCCGTCTCGTATGTTGCTCTCTCAAGCACCGTATCATGAAATTGCTTTTCACTACTTAGCAGGATCGCAGCGAGGTATCGCCTAATTACCTGCGACAGATTCCTTTGCTCATCGCTTTCATATATCTCCTTCAGTTTTCTATAGGAGGCTTTTGTTCCATACGCTGCAATCACGAGCAATGCTGCAGCCCTTGAATACTCCTGTTCTTGATATAGCTTATTCAGAAAACATTTCCATGCCAAACTTAGAGCTCGCGCCCTATCCCTCTTGGGAAGGTCTAGCACAATAAGGCATTCCAAAATCCGAACTCGAACTTCTTCATAGAGATCAAAACCAGACTCGAGATACTTCTCAATAAGGTCTAGTAATTTAGAGCTATACGGAATCGATTCGAAATATGTAAAAATGTTCTGATGCAACTTGGGATGTAGGATTAATAAATCATAGCTATGCGCTACCAGAAAAGGATCTCCAATCTCACCCGCTAATGCGTATACTCGTCCGATAACTTTCTCCCAATATGTCGGAGATCTATCCTTATCTAACTTGGCCCACAGGGACTCAAGGCTTTTTTTCGAACTATCGATCATCCCGGCTGTCACATTCTTCTTGAGCTTATCAATGAGAGCGTTTTCAACTATTAGGAGGTGTCTCTTCAGATCGCTGCGCTTAAAGATCTTCGTTTTTCCAGAATTTAGCGTTAGGCCATCCTCTCTCAGCTTTTCTGTTAGGTCACGAAGCACTCTATGCGCTTCCGCTTCATTCTTGGCTACAAAAGAAATGTCATCCATCCACCTAACCCACTCACCTTCCGTTGCTGAATTGAGAAGCTTATCTGCTTTAAGCAAACCAAGTTTGCCAAGACGCGGGAACAATCAAAAGAGTCTTGTGGAATACCCAAGCGCAGATGCGCACTATATCGTGGCCTAAGAATCTGATCTCCAAGAATTAGTAGCAATAGGTTGATTATCTCAGCATTCTTTACATTGGGTGAGACAGCATCTTTGATAGTTTCATGATGGATCGTTTCGAAGAAATTCGCTAAGTCCGTTATAACCGCAAAATTATGTCGCCCTTTGCGACCCAACCTTGCTCTATGCTTAGAATACTTTTTCCATATTTTAAATGTCCCTCCATACGGCTCAGAAAAGAAATCGCCTTCAGAACGAACAATGTGAACATCCTTTGCATGGAAAGACCGACTAAAATAAGCACTTCGAAAATAATGCCGTTCAGCACAGCGGTGAACATGTTGACATAACAGGTTATAAACAATGAGGTCATTCGGGTGAAAATAGGTCAGAACCCTGTTCATTCCCTTCGTTTTTTGTGATCTAGCCTTTACTGAATACGCGGAACGGTATTTAATCGAGAGCACATCGTGCCTGATCCTCTTGGTTTTTTGGTTAATAAAGAAATGGTAGTCTCGATAGTCAATCACATCCCGAAATGGTGCATACCGAAGCTTCTCCTGCACTTGCTGCCAAGAAGCAGCAAGGTTTTTCAATGTGAACAATTGCGTGAGCGTCAGCGTTGGCATCTGCTAAGCTGTCATCTTTATTGACCTGAATACCGGATTATACCTCTATATCTCCAGGAGCACAGGCGATAATAGCCCTTAATCAGTGAGGACTTTCTTGGTATTCCCCTCTCAATCGAAACCAAGATTTCCACCACATGCTGGCCGACTCGGCTCGCCAGTGGAGAGTTTCGTTCTTCCCGATCTTGAAGTTTTTTATCTCTTCGTCCATATACCGGCATGCTCACCCTAATCCAGCTTCCTTGGTCTTCCTTCTGCAGCACGATCAGGCACATCCTATCCCGTCATCGTGTTCCGTTTCGGCTGTCGTAAGACTTCTTATTCTTCGCATTCAGCAAGCGGCATCACTTTCTGCGACTTCACTGGCTCTTATAAATGTAATAGCCACGCATGTGCCCCCCAATAACTGACCACTCTAACACCCCGCTTTTTGCTATACTCCTCCCCACCATGCCCCCAGATCCCCCGGCTCCGCAGCCGTCTCCAAAAGATCGCCGAGAGTTTTATCGCATTACTGTTCCCCTGCCGATCTGTCTTCAGGCTGAGGACGACAAGGCGGAGGCCACGCTCCTCCAGCGGTCCGTCAACATCAGCGGCGGCGGCATCGGCGTCACCCTGAACCAAGCCTTCGAGGTGGGCGCAATTCTCACCTGCACCCTGCTCCTTCCCGGCCAAGTGCTCTTTAAGTCGTCTCTTGAAGTGTTGCGCGTCGATCCCATCACCTATCCCTCCAACACCTATCGCCTCCACGGGCGCTTCGTCAGGATAGCCAATCAGGACCGAGAACTGCTGATCAGGCATATCATCCAATTCCAGCGTGAACACCTCAATAAGCACTACTCGGCGTGATGGGCGCCTTCATCGTGGAAGGCTCCGGGCAACTCCGAGAAACGCTGCTTGTCCCCGCGAAAGGGGGATTCATTCTGCCGCGCGAGGCCGACTAGACTGGGCCACCGTGGAACCCACACGTCCTTATTTTCGAAATCACTATCGAGTCCCCCTTGCCGTGCAATATCCCGTGATGTTTTCCGATGCGGAAACGATCGCGGAAGGGAAGGTGATGAACCTCACGGTATTCGGCTGTGCGATCGAATGTGACGGTGCCGCGCCGCAGCGGACCACACTCCGCATACGGCTGATCCTCCCCGATCAGACACAGTCACTCCCGGTCGAAGAGGCGGAGGTCCGATGGGTCCTGGGGAATCGAATGGGACTTCAGTTTCACAAGGTTGAGCGGGCGGCGGATTTCCGGCTCCACGGCTTTGTGTGGGATCGCATGCTCGAACGGCTTCGGGCCATCGCTCAGGAAGAATTATCCCCTTCTTGATCGTGCGGTAGCCGGGCTTTTCCTACCATTGCCAAGCACAACAGCCCGATGCCGATCCACACCAGCTCACGGAACCGCCGCAGCAGCGCAAACGTGATGCCCGTCACGTCACTGTAGCCGAACGCCTGGAGCAGCAGGAGATTGCCGGCATCCTGAGCGCCCAAACTGCCGGGGATGAAGAAAGAGCCGCCCTTGATAAACACCGCGAGCGCCCCGATGGAGAGGGCGGACAAGATGCTGACCGAACCGCCGAGCAGGTAGATAATCCCAAACACTTCCAGCGATTCCGCCATCCAGCCCAAGAAGTACACCCCCATCGAAGCATAAAAGGCTTTTTGATGGTGGCTGTAGAAATTCCGGATCGTCTGATCGATCGAGCGCAAGTGTTCCTCCTGCGCCTCCAGAGAACGGATTCGTATGCCCAGTTTCTTGACCAATGACAGAATCGATGCAAAGAGCCCGCGATGCTGGATAAAGACAAACCCGGCGATTGAGCACACCAGCAGTCCGACACTCAGCAGTGCTGCCGTGATCGTCTGCCCGGCGGAGCTGCCGGCCCCCAAAATCCAAAAAGCAAGGGCGATACCCGTGAGGATATAGAACACTTCGGCGATCGTCATGGTCGTCTTCGCAATCACCACCGACGCGGCTCCCTCCGTCATGGGAACGTCGTGCTTTTTGAGCAGATAGGCTTTCAGCGGTTCGCCTCCCAGATAGGCCGTCGGAGTCGTCATATTCACCACTTCGCCGGCGGTTCGAATCGTCAGCAGTCGCCAAAACGGAATTCCTCGGGCGGCTCGTCCCAACACGACTTTCCACCCATAGGCCTCAACGGAATACATGACGACCGAGGGGATGAGGACGGCGAGCAAGGCAGTGGGACCGAGCCTTGTCGCGGCCTCGTAAATATTGGCGGGACCGATATGCCAGACGAGAAGGCTCAGGACGATGAGGCCAAGGGCCAGTAAAATATAGCGCAACACGTTAGTCGAATGGCGGACGCGCCATTATGGCCGAGGAAACGAGACGGCAGATGGGCGGATGACCCATATCATGGCGCCGGCAAACAGCAAGGAGCCGGCTGCTGCAAACAGTAGAAACCAATAAAGCTGATCGAACAGGGCAAAGCCCAGTAAGGCCGCTGAGAAATCACGGCTGGCGACATTTTTCAACATGACGTCCGCCCACGCGGCATGGACAGGGGTTCTCCAGCCATTCAGCGATTTAACCTTTTGCGCTCGTTCGACAAGTAGAAATGAGAGGCCGTTGCCGAACACCGCGGCCACGCCCAGCGCGAGAGGGACCCAATCGTCCGCCTGTCCGATGTGGGCCGTATACAGTCCCACGGCAATGCCCGCGAAAATCGCCATGTGCACGATGTTGTCCAAAACAATATCGAGCCAGGCACCGAAGGGGGATTCGGTAAAGGTCAATCGTGCGACCTCTCCGTCACAGCAATCGATGACAGCCGCCAATTGAAACAAGAGGGCGGCCACGATACCGGTGCTGTACGTACCCATTCCAAAGCCGGCCGCGGCAACCAGACCGATCAACCCGGCGAGGACCGTGATGGAATTGGGCGACAGCCCCATGGCGAGAAAGAGACGCGTGAACCAGCGGGAGACCTTGCGATTGAAATAGCGATCGACAAAGCCTTCGAATTCACCTTTGAGCGAACTGAACAACTTCTTTTCGGCAGTCTGGACGTCGGCCCTGGTTCGGACTGCGTGATACCAATTCCCCCGCTTTTCTTCAGCCGAGACGACCCGCACTCGACCATCCGCCGCGGCCCGGTCCAGCCACTGGCGGATCGGAGGGCTCCCCTTCTCGCCGGCCGCTTGATTGGCGTTGCTCATGAGGCTTGCCGGCACGACGACCAGCTCAGCGACATGCAAGGCCGGATCGTCGAAACGAGGAGGAGCGAAGACCGCAGGGCGGCCGGACCGGGCTTTCGATCGCACGCCTTGCACCATGACCCGATCGACCTGCTCCGGTGAGGCTTGGGAGACCACGATGGCCTGGCCGTCCTGCACGTCGCGTCGCAGCCGTTCGATCAGCCCTCGGGAGAACACGCTATTGACGCCCGTAATCAGCGCAAAGCCATGCACTTCGGCCGCCAAGGCTTCCCATGTCCGAGGATCATCGAGGGGAAATTCACGGATCGGCATCCAGCGGACGGGAATCGTGACGCGCGGCCCTTTGCCGAGCGCCTGTTTCAGCTGCTCCTCCTCGGAACCGGAAAGGACGATTAATTGGCGAATCCCCGCCCGTTGCAAGGTGAGCACGGTTCGTTGAAAGAGCCCGATCCCCACGACGCTCGTCAGGGGCCCCACATCGCCTACGGGTGGTTCGGTCGGACCGCCGAAGACTCCGACAGACGGCAGCAGAATCGCCGTCGCCAGTCCTTGAATTTCAGCCTTCCTTTGAAGGATGCTCTTACTCATGGTTTCCTAGGCAGCTCTGCGTGCTGACGGTGTCCATGACGCAGATCCCGCTTTCTCGGACATCCTAACCATGATGATGACTTTCTCATAGTCTTGGCAAAACTTCCAATTCAGCTTTTCTTACGTCTTCGATAAAATCGATCTCGGTCCAGGGCAGCCCCCCGATCCGTTCATAGCCGACCCGCACGTCCTCAAAATACTGTCGCAGCGCGTCTTCGTACTCCATATCCCACGAGCCTCGGTCGATGTGGCTACGGAGCGATGAGACGACGCGGGGCGTGTCGGCATGCCGGACCCGAAGAAATCCCACTCCTTCACCGGCCTGGTCGTACCGTTCCGGCATGTGCTTCGTCAGCGCCACCACTCGGCCTCCCGTCACGACCACCATGCATTCCTCTCCGGTCTGTTTCACCGTCTCATCCATCAACAACGCATTTTCAGAGGGTGAGGACACCAGACGCCGGAGGATCTCCGGATGAAACAGCACGTCGGCGTCCATCACGATGGTATCGTCGTCGAGCGCGGTTCGGGCGATCCACAACGAGGAAATACTGCCTCTGTGAAACTGCTCGTTGACGAGAAACGTGACCTTGACGCCGCACGCATCTTGCTCGACCGCCGCACGAATCATCTCCTGCTTGTACCCGACGACGATCTCCGCGCGGCGAATGCCGACGGAGGCCAGCGACTCCAAGTAACGACGCAGGAGCGTCCGCCCCCCGATCTCGATGAGGCACTTCGGACGATGTTGGGTGACCTCCCACAGACGTTTTCCGACTCCCGCTGCAAGAATGACGGCCTTCATGAGGATTTGCACACGTGCTCGAAGGCGTCGAGGAACCCGCCGAACTGGGCCTCGGATAAAGCCCCCATATTGGCCACGCGGAAAATCTTGTTTTCCAGGTTGCCTTGACCGGCATAAATGACATACCCCCGCTGCTTGAGGCGGTCATGCAGCGTCTGGTAGGACACACCATCCGGAACATGATACGCCGTAATGGTATTCGATTGCCGGTCCGCGGGGAGAAGCGCCTTCACACCGAGCTTGGCCATTCGTTCCCGGATCAGGGTCGCCATCTTCTTGTACCGTTGGATGCGATTGGCCACGCCTTCTTCGAGGAGCTCGCTGAGCGCTTCGTCGAAGGCATAGTAGACCTGTACCGCGGGCGTGAAGGGAATCGTGCCTCGTCCGTCGTCGTCGATGTAATGGGTGAGATGGAGATACCATGAGCGCTTCGGGTACGACCGCATTTTCTCGATGAACCCCTTCCGCACGAGCACGAAGGAGACGCCTGGAAACCCCTGGATACATTTTCCCGCCGTCCCCGCCACCATATAGATGTGCGACCGTGCAATGTCGATCATCTCGCCCGCCAGAGCGCTGACGGCATCGAGCACGAACACCCGATTCTGATTATCGACGATTTCGGCGATCTCGTGGGCGGGATTGAGGAGTCCGGTGGTGGTCTCATGATGCACCATGCCGACGGCATGCACTTCCTGATGCTGTCGCAAGGC
>CAYXKP010000003.1:60955-65656 GCA_964465695.1 uncultured Nitrospira sp. | reverse complement strand
TCGGGAGCTCCGGGGGAGGGAAAACCACGATCGTCGATATTATTTTGGGGCTGCTGGTGCCGCAAGGCGGGACGTTGCTCGTCGACGGTATTCCGGTCACCTCGCGCAATGTGGCGTCCTGGCAGAGGCACCTGGGCTATGTGCCGCAACATATCTACTTGGCTGATGACACCCTGGCGGCGAACATCGCCTTCGGGGTGGCGCCCAGCGACCTGGACATGGATCGTGTGGAACAGGCCGCCCAGATCGCCAATCTGCATGAGTTTGTGGCTGGGGAGCTGCCGGACGGATATCGAACGATGGTCGGGGAGCGGGGGGTCCGGCTCAGCGGGGGGCAGCGGCAACGCATCGGCATCGCGCGGGCCTTATACAGCGATCCGGACGTGCTGATTCTGGACGAAGCGACGAGCGCGTTGGACAGTCTCACCGAAGACGCGGTGACGGAGGCGATTCGAAATATCTTCCATCGGAAAACGATCATTATAATCGCCCATCGTCTGAGAACGGTTGAGCGGGCCGACGTCATTTATCTGCTGGAGAACGGATCCATCGCCGATCAGGGAACCTACGAGAAGCTGCTTGCTACAAACGAGATGTTTGGCAGGATGGCGAAAGTAAAAACCTAAGGCTCTCATCCGTGTACGGCTGCATTTAGTACATAGCTGTACATCGCAAGCGGAGACAGGTCAGATCTTCCTTGGGTTATGCCTGTCAAATTCCCCTAGACATCGCTTGAAGATATCCGGTGGACCTAGGAAGGATCCTAGTGCATCTTGGTTTGGTCGTTGCGCTACCCTTTGGCTGCTTCGCTAACGATCCGTCCAGGCAGAGTGCTTCGAAATATAGATCCGCTGGTGGGTGTATCAGGATACTGAGATGCGGAAAGGCGCGGAAGAGTATGGCTGTGAAAAAGAATACGATCAATATGTCACGCGAGTCACTATCGGCCTGACATTGTTCTTGTTTGTCGCGATCTACTTGCTGATGGTCAAGGCAGGCATTTCAAGTGTAAGGCATCTGTCCACCTTTCTCATAGCATCGTATCTTGTCTTATGGGGCGGCTATTCACTTCTTTCCTCTCTTCCGGGGAAAGAGGTCAGGATCCGTTTCATTCTGATAACGCTCTCTCTTGGAATGACATTATTACTGGTGGAGTCGCTTGCCTGGACGAAGGTGATTGATTATCGGCAGGTGTTTCGTACATCGGGTGGCGAGATATGGGAACGGCCGGGTTATCTTCCTGATCCGGAACTCTTGGCCAAGCCCAAGCCTTACTATTCGGCCCAAATAGAGTTTAGTCGCGGAAATATCGGGGAAGTTTTATGTCTCCCGCCTCACCCCGCGGAACCGTTTGAGCTGAAATACGATAAGAACGGCTTCCGGAATGATGAAGATTTTACGAGTGCCGAGATTGCCGTCATAGGTGATTCTTACGTTGATTCACAAATGCTTCCCAGCTCGATGTTGGCGACCACCCAATTGGCTGAACTCACACAAACGGCCGTCGCGAATCTTGGACAGTCGGGGTACGGCCCCCAGCAGGAACTAGCCGTCCTGAAACGCTATGCACTTCCGCTGCACCCAAAGTCTGTCGTCTGGGTGTTCTATGAGGGTAACGATCTCCGGGACGCAAAACGATATAGAGACAGGATATCCGCCCTGCAAACCAACAGGGACGGCATCGAAGCTGTATGGGACCGCTCGTTTACAAGGAATTCGCTGTCTTGGTTGACGGGGGTAATCCGTGGATGCAGTCCTGCCCGGGCGTCGAAGGACGTCATCACCCGCGCAGTTGTTAAGGACCGCGAGCAGAACAAAGTGGTGTATCTCAAGGGTCGTTCACTCGCCGGGAGCCTTACGGGAGAGGAGCTACATGCTCTCAGGACATCTGTGGCTGCGATTGAGGAGGCCTATCGACTTATTCATCACAAAGGGGGAAGACTCCTTATCGTATTTGCTCCAACTGCCTTCCGGGTCTATCGCAACATCGCCGATTTCAAGGAAGCTGGTGATACGAATTTGTGGGATTTGAACGATCTCCCTGATCGTCTCCGCAAAATGGTCTCCGAAATTTCTCCCGACATTGATTATCTTGACCTCACGCCCGCATTGGAATCCGCCGCCCGAAATAACAGCCTGGTTTTCCTTCCAGACGATACGCACTGGTCAGCCGAAGGGCATCGAGTGGTTGCTGAGGCTCTGGCGTCGGCTCTCATGGTTGAACCGAAAATCTTTGCAGGACAGTCGCGCTTTGCGGCGGATAAACAGAAGAAGGACGGCATTCTTTCAACCGGTGCAATGATGGTCCGCAATCTAGACGGCACAATTAGATACTGGAGCGATGGAGCGACGAAGTTGTATGGGTGGGAATCCCAAGATGCCCTGGGCAGCCGTTCGCATCATCTTCTCAAGACTGTTTTCCCGACTCCTCTCGTGGCCATCGAGGAAGAGCTTCGCGCAAAAGGGTACTGGGAAGGAAAGCTTGTTCATGAACGTCGTGATGGCTCAAAGGTGACAGTATTAAGCCGTTGGGATCTTCAGGAAAATACCCGTTCTCAAGAGCGGTCGGCCAGGGTGATCGAGATCAACGGACCCCTTCAGATTTCCAGATCCGGGTCTATGCCAATGGAAGTGCTTCGTTCTTGAATCAACCGGGTGTTCGGGCGATTCCGCTCTATGCCGGGAGATTTCGTGAATATCGATTGATTGCAAGCCGGGATGGCCGTAACCTGCGCGTGGTCTTCTGGTTCGTCATTCTTTCTCTCTTCTCCATTCTGCCGGTGCCAATTCACCGGCATTGCCTCGAACTTACGTACAAGTGCTGGCATATTGTGATCTGTTTTCAGAACAGGATCCAGAGGTGGGTCAGGCAGAGATTACTTTTCCATTTGGTAAGTAGGTTTATGTATCCATATAATGAGCCGTAATAAGGGCGAGAGCTGGACCCCATGCTGGTGAAACATCAATCGTAGGTTATCGATCTATTGCTGAGGCGAATCAATGATTGAAGACCAGACTCTTGCGACCGGTTCGGGACGGCGGCAGGAACATCGAATACCGTACCGTCCCGAAATAGACGGGTTGCGGGCTCTTGCCGTCATTCCGGTCATCTTGTTCCACGCCGGTTTCCAGTTGTTTAGCGGCGGCTTTGTTGGCGTCGATATCTTTTTCGTCATCAGCGGGTACTTGATCACGACCATTATTCTCGCGGAACTTGAGACCGGTCAGTTCTCGATCCTCAAATTCTATGAGCGACGCGCGCGGCGTATCCTGCCCGCGTTGTACCTGGTCCTGGCGTTGTGTTTGCCCGTGGCCTGGTTGTGGCTCATGCCGAGCGATGCGAAAGAATTTTCAAAAAGCGTCGTGACGGTGTTGGTGTTTGCATCGAATATTTTCTTTTGGCGGCAAAGTGATTATTTCGAGGCAGCTACAGAGTTAAAGCCGCTGCTTCATACGTGGAGTTTAGGGGTAGAAGAGCAGTTTTATGTGCTGTTCCCCGTCTTTCTCATGTTCGCATGGCGACTGGGACGAAAGAGAATTGTTGCGATTCTGGCAATGGTCGCGCTCTTTAGCTTGGCGCTGGCGGAGTATGTGATCACCAACAAACCAGATGCAGCATTTTTCTTGCTGCCGACTCGTGGATGGGAATTGGCGATGGGTGCGCTTATCGCCTTCTACCTTAATGGAAGTGAGCGTGACCGGTTCACTCCGGCGCTTCATCAAATATTGAGCCTTGTGGGGCTCGGATTGATTGCGCTAGCGGTACTGGCTTTTAGTAACGAGACACCTTTCCCAGGTCTCTCAGCTTTGATACCGACCGTGGGCGCCGGTCTGGTTATCTTGTTTGCATTGCCTGGAACGCTGGTAGGGCGGTTGTTGATGAGCAAAGTATTCGTTGGTGTCGGTCTCATCAGCTATAGTGCCTACTTATGGCATCAACCGCTGTTGTCTTTCACTCGCCATAGGAGTTTCACCCAACCTCACGATGCGGTTATCGTGCTTATCCTCGTCCTCACGTTCGGACTTGCTTATCTAACATGGCGGTATGTCGAACAGCCGTTTCGTCGACAGGACAGGATCGCGAAACGAGTGGTGTGGAGATTCTCGTTGGCTTCCGCGGCCGTTCTGTCTGTATGCGCGGTCGGTTTGCAGGCAACAGCAGAAGATTCTCATAGTAAGCTAAGCCGTGATGCTGATGCGCTCGATCGGCTGCACACGTGCTTATTTGATCCGGGACAGACCTTTGAAACACTCTTACAAAATCACTGCGATTCGGTGCAGCCGTTGGCAATTCGGGTAGATGAAAGACCGGCTCAACCTTCAAAAGTCTATGTACTGTTTGGGGACAGCCTTGCAGCGAGTTTATACTCAGGTCTTGTACGCGCATTCGGTGAGAATGCCATCATTCAGCTTACGGGAACTTCTTGTCGAGCAATACGCAGTGGGCATGACCGGCGGTGTGCCGATTTCTATGACTGGTTTGTGGACGAGTATGTGCCGAATAATCAAATGGATGGGATTATTGTATCCAGCAGTTGGCTGAAGACGTATGAAAAGCTCGGCGATAAAGAGTTCCGAGCCCGTCTCAATGCGCTGTTCTATAAGCTGAAGGAGAAGCGAGTGATCATCTATTCTCAGCCGGCGGCACTCTCGCTGGATATTCATAGGTATGTGTATAAGCTTGAGCGTTTTGGGATGGAA
>CAYXKP010000003.1:0-60945 GCA_964465695.1 uncultured Nitrospira sp. | reverse complement strand
GGATGGAAGTACCGCACAACCTGGAGGTGGAAGCAGAAGGACTTGAAGATGTCAATGCGGCTCTCAGTGAAGAGGCGTCGAAGTTTGGCTTCGAATTTATCGATGCCTCGCAATTGTTCTGTTCAAAGGGTAAGTGCACGGTTGCGAAGGACGGCGTGTTTTATTTTTGGGATACCGTCCATTTAACCATGCCAGGCTCCACGCTTCTGGCTGAAGTGACCTATCGTCTCTTGTCGGGAATCTATCCGGAACAACCGCCTAAAGCGGAGGATAAACTCAAGAGGGATAACATTCCGTCCGATGCGTTGATGATTCGTAATCTGGATGGAACGATCCGATACTGGAGTGACGGGGCCAAAAGGCTGTATGGATGGGAACCGCATGACGCCCTAGGGACCACTTCTCATCAACTCCTCAAAACGGTTTTCCCTGTTCCGCTCAAGGTGATCGAAGAGGAGCTTCGTACAAAGGGACGATGGGAGGGGAAGCTCATCCACGTGCGCCGTGACGGCTCAAAGGTGACAGTGTTGAGCCATTGGGATCTCCAGGAGAATCCCCGTTCCCAAGCGCGGTCGGCTACGGTAATCGAGATCAATGGACCCCTTCCGATTTCTCGATCCGGGTCTCTCCGAATGGAGGTGCTTTCGTTCCTGAATCAGCCCGAATGTTCCGGTTCGGCTCTATGCCGGAAGGTTTCGTGAATATCGATTGATTGCAGGCCGGGATGGCCGTATCCTGCGCGCGTGGTCTTCTGGTTCGTCATCCTCTATCTGCTCCTTTCCGTCGGTATCGGACTTTTCGCCGCGACACGGGTCCAGAACTCCAAAGACTTTGCCGTTGCTGGAAGAAGCCTCCCGTTGGCCGTCGTGACGGCGACCGTGTTTGCGACCTGGTTTGGCGCCGAAGCGGTGCTGGGCATCTCGGCAACCTTCGTCAAAGAGGGGCTCCGCGGGGTTGTCGCCGATCCATTCGGGTCCAGTATGTGTTTGATGCTCGCCGGACTCTTTTTTGCTCCGCGCCTGTACCGGCTCAACATGCTGACGGTGGGCGATTACTATCGGTACCGCTACAACCGTACGATAGAAGTGTTGTGCACCCTCTGCATCGTCGCTTCGTACTTCGGGTGGGTTGCCGCTCAATTCAAAGTGCTGGGATTGGTGCTCACTGTCGTGACCGAGGGAAGCGTCAGCCAGTCGGCCGGAATCGTCATCGGCGCCGCGATTGTGCTGACCTATACGACGTTCGGTGGGATGTTTTCCGTGGCGATCCTCGATTTCGTTCAGATCTCCGTGATCATGGGAGGGCTTTTGTACATTGCGTCGATCGTCGGAGATCTGGCGGGCGGCGTGTCAGCGGTCGTGAACCATGCGGCCGAGGCCGGCAAACTCGACCTGTTTCCACCGGCCACCATGGCGGCTTGGGTGCCGTTCGTCGGGGCATGGATGACGATGATGCTAGGTTCCATCCCGCAGCAAGATGTGTTCCAACGGATCACATCCGCGAAAAATGAGCAGACGGCTGTGCGGGGCTCGCTGATGGGCGCGGTGCTCTATTTTGCCTTCTGTTTCGTACCGATGTTCCTGGCCTATGCCGCTACTTTGATCGATCCGATGAAGTTTGGAGCGTTGTTGGAGCAGGATTCGCAGCTGATTTTGCCGACGCTGGTGTTGCAACATACTCCGACCGCGGCGCAGGTCATTTTCTTCGGGGCGGTCCTTTCCGCGGTGATGAGTTGCTCCAGTGCGACCCTGCTTGCCCCGTCGGTTGCGTTGAGCGAGAACGTCATCAAGCCGTTGTTTCCTCACGTGACTGATTTGGAATTCCTGCGTCTCATGCGTGTGGTCTTGGTGGGATTTGCCTCGGCGGTATTGGTTCTGGCGCTGTGGTCGGACGCGACAATCTATAAGCTGGTTGTGAATACGTACAAAGTAACACTGGTGGCGGCTTTTTTCCCATTATTTGCGGGACTTTACTGGAAGCGGGCGACGACACAAGGGGCGCTTTGGGCCATTGTCGCGGGACTCACCAGCTGGCTGGCATTGGAGCTGGTAAGCCAGCCGACCGATGTCTGGCCTCCACAGCTTGTCGGGTTTGCCATGGCGGGAATCGGCATGCTTGCCGGGTCGTTGTGGCCGACCCAGATGCGTGAGTCTGAGAAACCGCGATCGGCTCGTTGATCTTACTGTTCGAGTGTGAATCGCACGTCCCGACGAATGACGTCGGGAGTAAAGGGTTTCTGAATTACACGCCGGGCGCCGAACAGTTTGGCGACGTTCACAAAAGTGTGATGGCCGGCGGCACCGGTCACGGCAATCACTCTGGCATCCAAAAATTCCCTCGTCAAAGCAAGCGTCACTTCCATTCCGTCGCGCTCCGGCATCAGCATGTCGGTGATGACCAAATCGGCCGGTGCCTCACGATAGAGCATGAGGCCGATTTGGCCGTCGGCCGCTTCACGAATCTGATGCCCGTCTTCCTCGAGGATGTCGCGCAATATCGTCCTCATCGGCGCATCATTGTCGATGATCAAGATAGCGGCCATTCCTCACCTTTCAAGCTATCCGTTGGTAACAATCTGCGCCTGTTATGGTTCCGTGTCAGGCTGCGCGCATGATCTCTGTATGCGCTTCCATCGGGAGTTCATTTTCTTTGTAGGCCGCTTCATTATTTGCGGGTGCCAACGCCGCTTGTGTCTTGGCAAGCCGGTGCTGTTGGATGACCGGGTCATGAACGTTCCCGCAATTCATGCAACGGTGTCCACTGGCCCACATATGTCCGTAGGTGCTTTCAAAATCCAGGAAATGTTCCCTCACCATGAGTCCGTGGCAGCGTGAGCAGTTCATGTCTATTCTCCTTGGTAAAAGTTGGAGCTTCGTGCTTGTGATGAGAAGGATAACCGGGTACATCGTGCTGAGATAGATCCGGAGGAGGTAACTCGGAAGAAGGGCTCAACCAGGTGGGGCACGCCGGCCCGCATCTCATGATCAGAGGCCCTTGATACGACAAAAATCCCCACAGCGATCAGTTCATAAGACCCCATAGTCGCTTTAGTCGCTTTTTCAATACGTCGACATAGTTAAAGCTCGGTTCACGATGCGTCTTCATAGACACTTCCCGCACAGTTTCCTTGTACGAACAGACAAGGTAAGCTGTGAGACCATGTCGGCTCACACAACACCTCGGCCCGTCCGCTTGGCGAGGCGCCTCTTTATACCGTTGCTGATCATATTCGGTCTGGCGTTCGTTGTAGTTGGAGTATACGGCGCCTTTCTTGCGACCAGTTTGGCCCTGCCCAAAAGTGACGAGCATCCGCCACTGTTGATTTATGGAGCCCCGTTTTTTCTGACGCCGGGGCTCCATCTCGCGGATTCGGGTTTGCTCGACCATTTGCAGCGGTTAGAGTACAAGCCGGTCGCTGCGTCGCCGCGGGTATCCGGTGAGTATTTCGCCACAAAGAACTCGGTTGAGATTTTTCTGCATGCCCAGGAGGAAAACCGATTACCTGCACGATCCGTTCGCCTGATGCTGGCGAACGGCGTCGTCACCGAGGTGTTGTCGGTGTCTGACGGGCAACCGCTTTCTCTGGTATCTCTCGAGCCGGTTTTGATCAGCGGGATGCGTTCCGGCTCCCGGCAAGTCCGGGAATGGGTATCTTTGGACCGTGTCCCGCCACCGCTGATCAAGACGCTGTTGGTCATCGAGGATCGGCGGTTTTTTTCCCATTTCGGGGTTGATCCCATCGCGATCGGCCGCGCGTTGTGGGTCAACATGACGCGCGGCGGCGTCGTGCAGGGGGGCAGTACGCTCACCCAGCAATTAGCCAAAAACCTCTTCTATTCGCCTAAGCGAACCATTGGGCGAAAACTTCGGGAATTGATGGCCGCGATGGCGCTCGAGTTCAAGTACCGGAAGGAAGAAATTCTCGAGAGTTATTTGAATGAGATCTATCTCGGTCAAGCGGGACCGGTTTCCATTTACGGTGTGGGAGAAGCCGCCCATCGCTACTTCAGCAAGAATCTTGACGAACTGTCGATGGACGAAATGTCGCTCATTGTCGGATTGATCAAAGGGCCCAACGCCTATTCTCCTGTAAAAAACGTGGAGGACGCAACGAAGCGTCGGAATGTCGTGCTGCGCCGGCTGAAGGAAGAGGGGATTTTGACGGAGGACGCCGTGGCTCACGCCATGAACAGGCCGGTGAAGGTCATGCTGAATCAGGATGTTCTCACCGATGCGCCGTACTTTGTCGATCACTTGCTCAGGGAAATCGAGCAGGGAATCGGAATGGGGATACCGGATGGAGCGCGAATCTATTCGACCCTTGATCCCAGAATGCAGCGAATCGTCGCACGGGTGCTGCAGGAGGGATTGGCGAAACTGGAAAAGCGCTATCCGGCCTTGGATGGAGCCGAGCCTCCGCTTCAGGGCGCCGCGGTCGTACTGGATGTGAAGACCGGCCATCTGCTGGCGATGGTCGGCGGTCGTGACTATCGCCTGAGCCAATTCAACCGTGCGGTGCAGGCGCATCGATCGGCGGGGTCGCTCTTTAAGCCGTTTGTGTATTTGGCTGCATTTGAGGCGGCACGAGACCAAGGTCCGAACGGGCTGACTCCGGCAACTTTATTGGTGGATGAGCCGGTGACACTGGAATCCGGCACTGGGTCTTGGTCACCCCAGAATTACGATCGGCAATACAGAGGGCCGGTGACGGTTCGAACGGCACTTGAACAGTCCTTGAACGTTCCCGCGGTTCGGACGGCACACCGAACCGGGATTACGGCGCTCACGAGCCTGCTGCACGCGTTCGGCATCACCACACCGTCGGCGGAGGATCTGTCCCTGGCGTTGGGTAGCTCCGCGGTTTCTTTGCTACAAATCACGTCGGCCTATGCCGGGTTGGCCAATGGCGGCGTGGTCATTCATCCGGTCGCGCTGTCCAACATGGTTCGGGAGGGGGGGGAAACCATCTGGAGTCCGCCCCTGGATCGACGTCAAGCGGCCACTCCGCAAGGGGCGTTTCTTATTACATCATTGTTGAAAGGAGTGGTGGATCGGGGTACCGGAGCCAAAGCCAGAGCATTGGGCGTGCAGGGATCGCTCGCAGGCAAGACCGGAACGACCGATGGGTATCGAGATGCCTGGTTCATCGGATATACGCCGGATATTGCCATCGGGGTTTGGGTCGGTTTTGATGATGAACGACCCATCAAACTGACCGGCGCGCAGGCCGCCCTTCCGATCTGGAGCGAATTGGCGGTACGGCTGATCCCACGAGATTCACAGGATTTTGAAATGCCGGCTGGAATCGTCCGACGGAAAGTCGACCCCAAAAGCGGACAACTCGCCACTTCGCAATGTCCGGAGAAAACGTTCGAGTTTTTTATCGCTGGAACGGAGCCGACGGCCTATTGCGAAGTGCACGGAGGCGGGTTCTGGGAACGGCTGAAGCAGACATTTGGTTTGCCGCAGTAAAGTCGAGGCCCGTACGGGGAATGCCGGATTGCACAATCTGTTAGGCGTATCCCCGGTCCTACGGTAACCTTTCGGGAGGCTGGCCTACACCGAGGAGTCTCCATGAAAAAAACGGGGTATGTGGACGATGGTAATATTACGCTGTTGGCAAAAGGCGTCGAACTGAAAGGCGAAATCAAAGTCGAGGGTACCGTGCGAATCGATGGGCGTCTGGAAGGTGATGTGCATACAAAAGGAGAAGTCATCGTCGGCGAGGATGGAGTTGTGAAAGGAGCCATTCACGCCGATTCACTGATCAGCAGTGGGCGCATCAAAGCCACGGTCACGGCAACCGGAAAAATCCAGCTTCTTAAAACAGCGATTCTAATCGGCGAGGTCCATTGCCCGCTGATGCTGATGGAAGAAGGGGCAAAATTCCAGGGCGTCAGCGATATGGGGGTTACGAGCTGGCCCGACGAAGCGCCTCGATTACCCAGCAACGTTCGCGACATGAACGCGCATCGTGGAAAAGCGGTTGCGCTGATCGGAAGAGACGCCGACCTGTAGCCCGGCTTTCGCCTCTCGCTCTCCGTTGATCGCACATCGCGAGTCTCGCTTTTCATATCCTCCCCCCGCCGTGACAGACGCCGTCGGATCTGTTATTTAGTCGATGCTTCCTGCGGAGACTTCGATACTTTCCATGACTCGACAACAGATTTTTTCCATCGTGTTTTTTTCCCTTCTGGTATTGCTCCTCTACCAAATTGGGCTGATGTTCAAGCCGTTCTTGTTCTCAGCCCTGTGGGCTTGCCTGTTGGCGCATTGGGCCTTTCCCCTGCACATCCGGCTGACGGCCCTGTTCGGTGGCAAGCAAGCACTTTCTGCCGCCATACTGGCGGTCGGTGCGTTGGGGATCGTTATCGTCCCGTTGATCGTGATGGGCATGATGCTGGTACGAGAGGCCGGAGCCGCAGAGCAAGCGATCCGGTTATGGATCTCTGCCGGAGGGCTCCAACGACTGCCGGACGAGGTGGCTGGAATCCCATTGGTGGGAAGTTGGCTGAAGTCGACTGTATCCGGAACCGGCAGTCCCGCATTTTCATTGGAGCAGTCGTTGGTTACTGGGGTCAAGGAGCTGAGTCAGTTTTTGGTCGGTGGGATGGGAGGTTTGCTGAAGAACACCTTCGCTCTCGTAACGAACTTCTTCATTATGTTGTTGGTGCTGTTTTTTCTTTTTACGGATGGCCGGCAGTGGCTCGCCGTCTTATATGATTTGGTTCCGATGGAGGAGTCACACAAGTCCAAAATCCTGATGCGGCTGGATCAAACGATTCGGGCGGTGGTGAAAGGAATGCTGGTCACGGCGATTGTGCAGGGCCTTCTCGCGGGAATGGCCTATATGGCGCTCGATGTGCCGTTTCCGATGGGACTTACGGCTTTGACGATCGTGTTGGCACCCATCCCCTTCGGTGGGACCGGACTGGTATGGGGTCCTGTCGTTCTCTACTTGTTCTGGATGGGTGCGACCGGTAAAGCGCTCGCCCTGCTGGCATGGGGGATCCTAGTCGTCTCGACGGTCGACCAGTTTCTTCGGCCTTGGTTGATCGGCCAAGACATACAGATTCCCGTGTTGCTGCTCGTGCTGAGCGTGTTGGGTGGCTTGGCGCTCTACGGACTGCTCGGCCTTTTCGTCGGACCGATCCTGGTTAGTTTGTTGATGACTGCCGTACAGATCTATCGCGAGGAGTATCACCTCATACCACCGGTCGCGTCAGCGGGCCCGCCCGCGCCTTCGTAACCGCCTTGTCCATCTGCACGGTGGATAAACGGTCGGTTCTCCAGCCGGCCATGACGCATCATTTGTCTCGTTCGTCCAACGGAATCGTAATGGCGACCGCACCCATCACCTCGTTCAACTTGAAATCCTGCTTCGGGCTCAAGGGGTGACTATTGTGGCACGTCACGCAAGCGGATGAGACCGCACGGTCCGGATAGATGGCTTGGAAATACTGTTTCTTACCGCTTGAAACGATACCGGTGATCGGCCGTTCAGGCTGGCGTCGAAGCAGGTCCAGGGCCTTTCGCTCAAACTCGGTAGCAGGAGCATTGCGTTGATAGATCGGAGAGAATCCGATGAGTCGATAACGGATGCCCCGTCCGCTCTCGGCCACCAACCGGCCGGAATGCTGGAGGAATTGCGCCGGCAACGGCAATGCGTTGTCTTGCTCCCAATGTTCAGTCGAGGCGACGATGCCTTTCTCCTGCATACGATTGACGATCTGGGTGGTGTAAATCGACCGGTCGGCTTCGAGGACGGCATGGACATAATCAGCGACCTTTTCCGGAGGGATACCGACAGAGGGCTGGTTTTCTTTGGCGAAAGGCAGAGTCGTCATGCTCCAAAACGCCCCTAAGAGGAGTGCGATGGTTGCGGCTCGGAGTGCGAAGTGGAAGTGGCGCATGGGCCTCCCTCGGTGGACATCGACGAACTGATCGGTAGAGTGAGGATGCAGGTCGTCCCTTGACCTTCGAAACTCTCGATGCGGATGTCGCCTTCAAACTTTCGGACGATGCGTCTCGCCACGGTCAGCCCAAGTCCAGAACCCTCTCCCTGTCCCTTCGTCGTAAAAAACGGGTCGAAGACCTTCGACAGGTGTTGTTTGGAAATACCGGGTCCTGAATCGGCGATCGTCGTCGTGACGGTATGGTCCGATACGGCCGTCGTCAGCGTCAGTGTCCCGGTGCCTTTCATCGCTTGGACGGCATTGATCAATAGGTTTACCAAGGCTTGCCTCAGTTGGTCGGGAAAACCCAATACCGGCGTATTGCCGGCATAGTTCTTGTGGACCAGAACATCTTTCATGTCAATGGTGGTTTGCGCCGTGGCCAGCGCTTCGTCCAATATCTGCTCCAGGACCATCGGTATCGGCTTATCGGAAGTCTCACGTTTCGTCACGCCCGTAAAATCTCGAATGACGGTCGCCATGCGACGCCCATGAGCCACGATGTCCCGGGCGCAACTCTTGATATGCCCCAAGTCCTCTTCATCCTGAATCACTTCCCCCAAGCCGATGATCCCGAATAAGGGGTTGTTGAGCTCGTGACCGATTCCGGCGGTGAGCACCCCGAGACTTCCGGTCTTCTCCGCCTGAACCAGCTGGTCTTGTAGTCGGCTTTCATCCGTAGTGTCTCGAAGGACCAGTCCGATACTATCTTCCTCTCCCGGCCGCACGGGTAATCGGAACCATTGGTACTGATAGATGCGGGACCCGATGTGAAGCTCGGTGCGGCGGCCGGCCGATTCCGGATCCGCGCTGGGCATGAGAGGGTCCCTGGGTACCGTCTCACGTTCGATATTGGTCGTAGCGAGCGGTGTATGGCCGTTCGTTCGGAACTCCGCTCGAAGCTGTTGTTGAACCGCCGGATCGAGTGGAAGAATCGTGAACAGCGGCGCTTCCGACATCGATTCCTGAACGTGGAAGGATTCGCGAGCCGCCCGATTCGCGTAGCGGACCATTTCATGAGCATCGATCAAGAAAATCGGTGTGGGAACGGCGTCTAAGATTTGATCCGTCGATTTCTGGAGGACTTGGACCTCCTGTGTTTTCAACTTGACCTGGTCGGTCAGTCCGGCGAAGGCGGCTTTCAGTTGACCGTTCATCCTGTTGAACTCCTCGGCCAAGTCTTCCAATTCGTCACCGGTGTTGATCTGAATCGGCGTCCGGAGTTCACCGCGTCCGATGGCCTGCGCGGCTTGTTGCAATTGTCGAACGGGTGTCACGATGCGTCCGGCGGCGATGTATCCCAGTGAGGCTAGCAGCACCAGGGCCACGGCTCCGAATACCGTGACCCAAATGAACAAATGCTGAATCGGCGCGAAGAGTTCATCGGACGATTGCCAGACGAATGTGTGCCACGATCCACTGCCAGCAGAGCCGTGGGTCGCTCGACCGGTCTCCGGGAGAGGGGCGAAGCCGATCACGGAGGTGTCCCGGCCCCCATGGCCGTCGCTTGCGGCTTGCACCCATCCGGGATGCTGCGGTGTGACGAGCGGGACTAAATTGCGATCGGACAACGGGACGCCGGTCGGAAGAAGCGGACAACTGATGACGATGCCGTTGGCATCGATCAACATGACGTGACCGGTTTTCCCGAATCGGATGGCGTGGGTCGAAGGAGAAAAGAACGCTTTGGCGTCGATCACGCGGTGAAGGACGCCGACGGCTTCATACCGGAGACTATCCATGACGGGAAGCGAAATGGTGAACACGTAGGCGTTCACCTGGTCGTCGAAATGGATATCTTCGATATAGAGCCTTCCCACCGCTTTGTTGAAGGCCCCTTGCCACCATCGAGTCTCGTTGTGTCGAAA
Source organism: uncultured Nitrospira sp. (assembly GCA_964465695.1). GTDB lineage: Bacteria > Nitrospirota > Nitrospiria > Nitrospirales > Nitrospiraceae > Nitrospira_D. Next base: position 51,122 of record CAYXKP010000003.1, on the reverse strand, counting down.
GGCAGGATGTTCCGTCATGGTCGCGACGAGTGTGCCCTGCACGTCCGTCAGGAACAACATCTTCGTCGAAGAGCGGACTACGTGCGGGAGCAACTGTCCCGGCGCGCTGTGGACGCCGGTAAAATACTCGTGGAGCAAGGCGCTGAACGGGTTCTCCATGATCAATTTGACCCCCGTCTGGTCTCGTGACGTCCAACGCCGTTCCAAGTCCGAGGGCGCCGTAGCGGAACTTTTGGCGTCACCCCGCGTATCCCGCCGATGTTCCAGTTCGCGGATGAGCATCGGATCGTTCGCGATACGAGCCGTATGGGCGATTTCTTCCGCGAGCAGAAGATCCAGTTTGCGGGCCGCTTCAGTCGCCAGCGCTTCGAAGCTTTCTCCGCTGACCTCCCGAATTTCTTGAGACCCCTGCCAGAATGCCATTCCCAACCCGACGACGAGCGGGAGGAGCCCGACGAGAAGCATGGAGATGATGACCTTGGCTTTGAGCCCCCACCTGGTGCCGGGCGATGATGCCGGTGTCTCCGTCATGGCCGAGAGCTCCTCCCACCGCCGGACTCATCGGGAAAGGTGAGGGTGAAGGTTGAGCCACGACCGATGTGGCTGTCGACTTCTATGGAGCCGTTCATGCGATGGATGACGTTCTTGATATTGTATAACCCCAGTCCCGTTCCTTTCCCCGGGGGCTTCGTGGTGAAAAAAGGTTCGAAAATCCGGCTTTGGACCTCCGGGGCAATGCCGCAGCCGGTGTCCGAAACACGAACCTGTATCGTGCAGCCCACGGCCGAGGTTTCCAGCGTCAACGTGCCGTGGTGTTCCATGGCCTGGACCGCATTCGTAATGAGGTTGACGAACACATGGAGAAGTTCATCGGGGTTGCCCTTCACGACGATGTCCGGCTGATAGAGCTTGCGAATGTCGATGTCTTGAAGCGCCACGGCATAGCGGGCGATCTTCAAGGCTTCATCCAGCTTGCCGTTGACGCTGACCAGGCAGTCTTGCCGCAAAGACGAGCGGCGTGAGTAAGAGGTCAGATCTCGACAAATGGCCGTCGTGCGCTTGACGGCGTCGATAATATCGAGGGCTTGGGCATGCACGGCACCGAGGTCCGCCTCGTCAGCCAGATTTTCTGCCAAGCCGAGAATCAGCTGAAGCGGATTATTCATGTCGTGCGCGATACCCGCCGCAAACGAGCCGATTCCCGCGAGTTTCTCCGCGTGCAACAACTCGGTTTGCAATGTCGATTCATGCTGCACGAGTGTCCAGAGAAGTCGCGAAGCCTGTCCACTGACGATGTCGGTGTGTGCCGGTAACTGTTGCTTTAGCACCGGCGCCATCGTCGGATCACCGGTGACGTCCATCACCAGATTGACCCCCGGGCTCTTGATCAGATCGGCGACTCGGTCGTAGACGGTCACGTTGATCTCCCGGGCCCGTCGGAGGCCTGGTGCCGATGGATCCTTGTCCATAATGCCGACAATCTCGATCGTGCCGATCTGATGGAGCACGTCGAGCAGTGCGGTGCCTCCCCGTCCTGCGCCGATAATGACCACCCTCATCGGAAATGCGGCGGGCGCCTGCTCGAGTTCGAGCTCCGGCGAGGCGGTGGTCGGGGAGGTGGCCGCCATGCCCTTCTCCTGTGAGGTCGTCCAGTCCATCATAGATGCGCCAATTCACGTTGCTCCATGGCGCGAGCGACAGAGGCCTTCAGCTTTTCGCCTTCCACAGGTTTCACGAGATAGTCCACGACCCCCTGCCTCAGCAACGACGTGGCCATGTCCGTGTCAGGGAATCCGGTCAAAACGATGAGGGGCACGCGCGGATAGTTCTGGCGGAAGTAGGCGATCGCTTCGATGCCGTTCACCTTCGGCATTCGGATGTCGCAGATGATGACGTCGAGGAGGAGACGATTTTCGCCCGAGTTGATGACTTCAATGGCTTTCTCTCCGTTCTCTGCTTCAAGGACGTCGTAGCCTGCTTTATGCAGAGTCATGCGCACGACCTTGCGGATGTCGGGCTCGTCATCGACGATCAGCACGCGCCCATTGCTGCTTTCGCCTCCCACAAAAAATCCGGACTTGAATTCGCTCATGGCAACCTCCTTGGTGGAAGAGAAGGGAATGTTCGTCTTGCACGATGATCATGCGCAAAGTCGATGCCGGATTATGACGGGGGGCTATGGTCAAAATTATCAGCCGCTTGCGCGTGCTGGAATTACATCTGGTGCTTGTATAGTGGCTCACTTGCACCACCAACATGCTGAAAACCACCAACGGGCTCATTGCGTTTCAGAGCCGATTTCGGCTAGGGTATTAAGGTCTGGTGGCGGAAGGAGTGTGAACCCGGTGATTACAGCCGATGTGTTGACCGACTACATTCGTAAGTCTTTTCCTGATGCCGTGGTGACGGTGACCGACCGAACCGGAACGATGGACCACCTCCGGGTCGTGATCGTCTCGGATGGTTTTCACGGAAAAAACCTTTTGGACCGGCATAGAATGATTTATCAAGCGTTGGACGCGCCGATGAAGGACGGGCGTATCCATGCGCTCGAATTAACCGCGCGTACAAAAGATGAGGTATAGGAGGAGACCATGGCCGACCCGATCGAAGAAGAAATTCAGAAGGAAGTGAAGGCCCATAAAATATTGATATACGGCAAAGGAACGAAGACCATGCCGATGTGCGGGTTTACGAGAGAGACAATGCAGTTTTTCGACAAGTACGGCTATCCCTACGAACTCATCGACGTCCTGTCGCAGCCCGCCAAGCGGGAAGCGCTGACGAAGATGACCAATTGGCCGACGCTCCCCAAAGTATTTATCGACGGCACGTTCTACGGCGATACTGATATCCTCGACCCGATGGCCGCCAAAGGCGAGATCGAACCGCTGCTGAAAAAAGCATTCGAAAAGTAGCAAGACATCCCTGCTAGTCTCTTGCTCCCCGAGCGCGCACGCGGGAGCCTTCCACAATAAGGGCGGTGCTCGCTCGACGGGCGCAGTGAGACCAACAGGTACGCCCTGCTCAAGGGACAAGGGAGAGGCGTCGGATCTCGTGCCCGCCGACAATGTCCTCCAATAATGGCACCCAACAAATTTCAATCTTTTACCAGCTATAAGCGTATGACTGTGAGATCAACGGGAACAGCCGGCATGCTGATTGCTGCACTTTTTACGATCATAAGTATTGGATGTACTACTGGTGATCGGAGCCAGCATATTGCCTGGGAACGATCGCGGATCATTGATCTCACCCATTCTTTTGGATCAGAGACGATCGTCTGGCCGACGGAACAGGATTTCCGGCTCATCGTTCAGCACGCCGAGGATGCGCCGGGTGGGTACTACTATGCTTCCAATCGTGTGGAGATGCCTGAACATGGCGGGACGCACATCGATGCCCCGATCCATTTTTCAAAAGGGAAGCAGACGCTGGACCAGATTCCGATCGAACAAATGGTCGGAGCTGCTGTCCGAATCGATATTACCGAGCAATGTGCCCGCGATCGGGACTACCGTGTGGCAGTCTCGGATTTTCACCAGTGGGAAGCGGAGCACGGACGGATTCCACATAGCGCCATAGTCCTGTTGAATACTGGCTTTGCACGATTCTGGCCGGACCGGAAACAGTATCTAGGAACGGAGTTGATAGGGCAGGAAGGAGTTCGCACGTTGCATTTTCCTGGGCTGCATCCCGACGCAGCCATCTGGCTGGTGCGTGAACGCCAAGTGAAGGCCGTGGGCATCGATACTGCGTCGATCGACTATGGCCAATCGACGAAATTTGATACTCATGTCGCATTGCTCTCTCGAAACGTGCCGGTGTTTGAGAATCTCTCAAATTTGCGCGAGCTGCCGCCTCGCGGTTTCGATGTCATTGCGCTACCCATGAAAATCGCCGGTGGGACTGGTGGCCCACTGCGGATCATCGCAGTTGTGTCACCCTTGCCCTAACTTTCAAGCCATCTACGGCAGGAATCAGAATTCCTGAGTCTCCGCCAAGCATCAGACCCTGACCTACGAGCAACCACCGGCCGACCAAGGCAGCCGTCGCTGCGTCCAGCTCATCGCTTGTCGCGGTCTTCTTCAAATCCCGTACGCCGAGTTTCCTCAATCCAGATAGCAACCCGATTCTATCTTGGTGTTGCCGAGGAATTCCCCACAGATCTTGTGCGGCACCGGGGAAACACTCCACCGCCTGATAACCCATAGCGGCGAGTTTTCCTTTTAAAGCAAGCCCACGTTCCGTCAGCATGCGCATGGGACCAAGCGTGATAGGGAAGAAACGGATGCCTCGGCGGAGCAGCTCACGATCGCACTCGCGTAAATGTTCACCGGCACGATCATGGACCGTCTGCCGCCCATTCGGCAAGCTGAGCGGGGCATCAATTGGGATGAGTGCTGGCTGAGCCTCTCTCACGAAGTCGAGGACTTCAGCGTCGCCAAACGCTACGCGCGTTTCTGCGGTCAGATCGCGTAACACACAGAGACCCGTCGGCCGCTTCGATGATCCAGCGAGATCGATGCCGACAACAACCGGTGGCATGCTTTGAGCCATCGGAATCTCCGCAGAGGGGAATTGTGGTGGCTGCAGCACAGTAGTGTTAGGCCTATAATCGGAACTTCTGTGTGTTCCACCCTTGTTTCTTGCTCGTCTGGTGTACCATTCCAGAGAATCCGTGTTGCTCTGAACTTACTCGTGATCCTTAAATTTTAAAGGCACTCGTTCGCGAGAAGGCATGGCGATTTGTTTGGGAACAGCAGTCAGCTTTAACATGCGTTCCGCAATGGGATCGAACGCATGGCCAGCAGACAGCCTATAGTAAAGCCCGATGTCTGGACAGAGCAGCACTTCATACGTAATGGAGTTAAAAAGACTAACGCGTCCGATTAAGCTTCGCTGGTTTGTTTCTACGAGGATGAGATGGCCTTGATATGATCGCCATCTATAACTTTCATCGGCGAGAATTGGTTCTCTGCGTATTCTTACCAGCGCACGAGTGGGGCGTGGCTTAACAATAAAATTCCTTATAGGATCGAATCGGTCATCTAAAACGTAGTGGGCACCTTGGATCCACGCCAAATAATTAAAAGCAATGCGTGCGATAGCTCGCCACACGCGATCATTTATCACGCCTTGTATCTCAAATTTCTCCTGAGGTTGTGTGGCGGTTGGTGGCAGAGCAACGTATTTGGGAGGTTTCGTGAACTTCGCACCCTTCGACCGCGCCTGCTCTATCATGGATGCAAGAATTTGTGAATCTTCGGGCTCGCGCAATGCACTAACGGAACCAGGTGCTACGTTTTGAAATGCTCCATCTGGAACGGCCGCTAATTCTTTCTGTACATAACTTTGCAATTGGCCCGTTTCGAGGCGAATCACTATTTGTGGAAGCAATTTAGGGCATCGCGTGTTCCAATCCATTATCAGGCGAGCACCACGGATGGGTCCGAATCGTTCATCATCTTCGTACCGCAGTTCGGTGAGTTGAGAGCGGTAGCGGTCTGGCCGTTTTCGATTAGGTCGAAGTAGTTTGGCTCTTAGCAGACCCTCAAATGAGTCTCTGGCAAGAATTTCGTCGAGTTCACGACTCAGAGAAGAGTTGCAAACGACACACACGTGCTGTCGCAATACAACGGTCTGGCCTCCATAGGTTCCGAATGCCTTGGGAATGCAGTGTTCTCGGTTGAACGCCACATCTTCGCGTTTGCAGTATATACACCGTGCCGCTGCTTTCAGACCTGACACATGGCACCTTATTTTATATGACCAGCTATTAGGTCGTTGACGATTCTAGCTGCAACGTTATTAGGAGCAAGCGCTCGCTAGAGGTATCTAGCATGAGTGCTGGACAATGGCGAGAGCGCTTTCTCCACGAAGCGAACAAGGTGCGGCTGAGGGATGTGGACGCGCGAGTGTGGCTAGACCGCAATGGCTTGCTTGGTTTCGTCCAGGTGCTTTTGTAGATATGTCATGAAGGGGGTGCCGCCCGTGCCTACCGCCGTGGGGTTGGTTGCACTAGTCTGATTCTGACGGAAGATATAGCTATCGGCATAGCCGATGTGAATTTCTCGAAACTTCGCCAGCAGGCTGACACACTCACAGTAGGCGGACCACAGTTCAGGATGAGTCTTTCTATGATCATGGACATAGCCCGAAAGGACGGCGCGACCTTGGCCGTCAGTCTGGCTCTCTAGGGCCTCAAGAAAAGCGCGGTGGCGGGGAGGCATGTACTCCCGCATTTCTTGTAAGTACACCGTCAAGGGATCGGGCGCATGGCGGATGCCGAGCCCCGCATCCAGACACGGCACGATTGAGCTCTGCGCCCCCGTCTCGCCACGAAACTGTTGCGGCTGTTGCGCATAAGCTTCGACGTTATCGTAGACAAGGCCCTCCGGCAAAGACGGGCTATTCTTCCAGCCGTGGATGTAAGGCCTTACGCGGGTATAATACACATAGGGATCACACCGCTCTTTCATGCGGAGCAGCGTGTCCCGCATGGCGGTTTGTGCGAACGCCAAAGTCTGTAATCCCGACAGAACTTCATCGTCTTTCCCTTCCGAGGCGGCATTCATCGCCCGCAGCAGACCCTGGAGACCAGGCCCAGCTTGCCGTTCGATCTGGAGGTGGACGACGACGAACCACTCTTCGTCCAGCCCCCCGAGAAAATTCTGCAACAGCACGATGTTGTCGAGCTGAATCGGCTTTGTCCGGTCAAGCCGCCGCCAGTTGTCCAGCGCGTAGGAGGCATAGGAAAGGACCGGCGGACGGCCTAGCTTCTGGGAGATCTCATACCATGGTCGAGCGAGTTGGGAGGGCAACTTGGCGGCCGGTTTCCCCGGTGTTTCCCAGACATAGGCGTGGCCGGCGAATGAAAGGATTCGCATTGCGGCTCGGTATTCGTCCTCACGCCAACTGGCTGGAACGGATGGGAGTAGCGTCGATTGTTCATCGATAAACCGCCGGACCTGTCGGGTGCTCAACAATTTCGGCAGCTCATGGCTTAGATGATTCAGTGTGCGACAGTCGGGCAGCGTTTCACAGGGATCAGACGGCAGGAATCCCCGCTCAGGGGAGATGTCAAAATCCGAGAGCGACAGGGGTTGGAATGTGGAGGAATTCACAGCGGCTCCTTCACCACACTCTACCACTCCTCGATAGGATTGCAATCAATGGTTCCTGAGAATGAGCATCAGGAATAACAAAGGCCCGCCTCAGTAGAGGCGAGCCTTTACATTTCTCTCTTATGCAGGTGCGGTGAGGGTGCTCTCAATTGCGCGGGCTATTTCACCCACCCACCTGAGCGCGCGGAGACGCACTCTGGACCTGTTCGAGCATCGCCCAAATCAGGATGCTCAAAATGGCATCCCGGCTAGGCCGCAGGGAACTCGGCGACCGAAGCGTACCCTTGCGGTACGTTGCAGGAGACGAGCGACTGAGAACACCGCCGGGGGCCATTTTTAGCATCCTGTTACGTCCCCATTTCCCAGGATGCTAAATACTTCTTCTGCTCGCCTGTCAATGTGTCGATGGTCACCCCCATGCCCGCCAGTTTAAGGCGTGCAATTTCTTTGTCGATCGCCGGCGGAACCGGATAGACCTTTTTCTCCAGCGTCTTGTAGTTCTTCACGAGGTACTCCGCGCCGAGCGCCTGATTGGCAAAGCTCATATCCATGACGCTGGACGGATGTCCTTCGGCGGTGGCGAGGTTGACGAGGCGGCCTTCGCCAAGCAAACTGACCCGGTGCTCATTCTTTTTGAGCGTAAATTGTTCAACTCCCGTGCGTACGATCCGGCGCTTGCCGGCCAACTTTTCGAGAGCCGGGATATCCAGTTCCACATTGAAATGGCCGCTGTTGCACACAATGGCGCCGTCTTTCATCGCGGCGAAATGTTCCCCGCGGATCACGTGGAGGTTGCCGGTGACGGTCACGAAGAAGTCCCCGACCGGGGCGGCTTGTTCCATCGGCATCACGCGGAAACCATCCATGACGGCCTCAAGACCCTTCAACGGGTCAATCTCAGTCACGATAACGTCCGCCCCCATGCCCTTGGCCCGCATGGCGATGCCCCGTCCGCACCAGCCATAGCCGACCACGACAACGACGGAACCGCAGACCAAGCGGTTCGTGGCGCGCACAATGCCGTCCATGGTGGATTGACCGGTGCCGTAACGGTTGTCGAACATATGCTTGGTATCGGCGTCGTTGACGGAAATGACCGGAAACTTAAGGACTTTCTTTTCGGCCATGCTGCGCAAACGGATAACCCCGGTGGTGGTTTCTTCCGTCCCTCCGATCACATTTTTCAACAATTCTTTTCGCTTGGAATGAAGGTGAGAGACGACATCAGCGCCGTCATCCATGGTGACGTGGGGTCGATGGGCGATGGCGGACTCAATATGCCGGTAGTAGGTGGCGTTATCTTCGCCCTTGATCGCAAAGGTCGGAATGCCTTCGTGTTGAACCAACGCCGCCGCGACGTCGTCCTGTGTGCTGAGCGGGTTTGATGCGCAGAGGCGGACATCGGCCCCGCCTGCTTTCAACGTGATAGCCAGGTTTGCCGTTTCGGTGGTCACGTGCAAACAGGCAGTCACGCGGACGCCCTTCAAGGGCTGTTGTCGTTTAAAGCGCTTACGGATCAGCCGTAACACGGGCATCGTGGCTTCGGCCCATTCGATTTTCGATTTGCCTTGGTCCGCCAGCTTGATATCTCTGACATCGTAATCCACGAAAGTCCTCCTTCTCAAAAAAAAGGCCCAGGTCAAGGTTGAGGTTAAGCGAGAAGCTCACCCTCACTCCCTATGCCTGAGCCTCAGTTATGAAATCGTAACCTTGGCTTCAGCCTGTGGTCGTTACAGGCCGCCGTCTTTGCGCAGGGCCTTCGTCTTATCGGTTTTCTCCCAGGTGAATTCAGGCTCGTTGCGACCGAAATGGCCGTAGGCCGCCGTCTTGCGGAAAATCGGCCGCCGAAGCTTAAGATGATCGATGATGCCCCGGGGAGTCATGGGGAAATGTTTGCGCACGAGTTTGTCGAGAATATCGACCGACACTTTTTCAGTTCCCTTGGTATCGACGAGTACCGACACCGGATCGGCGACTCCGATCGCGTAGGCCAGCTGTACTTCGCACTTGTCGGCCAAGCCGGCGGCTACGAGATTCTTGGCAATGTAACGGGCCATATAGGAGGCGGAGCGGTCCACCTTTGTGGGATCTTTGCCCGAGAATGCACCGCCGCCGTGGCTGCCATGGCCACCGTAGGTGTCGACGATGATTTTTCGGCCGGTGAGGCCGGTATCGCCCATTGGACCACCGACCACGAAACGACCGGTCGGGTTGATGTGATGCTTGACGCCGGTCGGGTCATAAAGACCTTTGGGCATCACGGGCCTGATGACCTTCTCCATGATGTCACGCTCGATCTGCTTGTTGGTGACATCGGGGCTGTGTTGCGTTGAGACCACGATCGTATCGATCCGCACGGGTTTGCCGTTCTTGTACTCGACCGTCACTTGGGATTTGCCGTCAGGCCGCACCCACTTCAGAATATTCTTTTTGCGCACCTCGGCCAGGCGTTTGGTCAGCCGGTGTGCCAAGACGATCGGCATCGGCATGAGTTCATCCGTTTCATTGGTGGCGTAGCCGAACATCAAACCCTGGTCTCCGGCTCCCCCGGAATCGACGCCCATCGCGATATCGTTGGATTGCTGATGAATGGCGGTGAGTACGGAGCAGGTATGAAAGTCGAACCCCCACGACGCATCGCAGTAGCCGACGTCTTTGATGACGTCGCGGATGATATCCGGGATTTCAACGTAGGCTTTGGTTGAAATTTCACCGGCCACCAACGCGATGCCGGTGGTCAAAATCGTCTCGCAGGCGACGCGGGAATATTTATCCTGAGCAATGATGGCGTCCAAGATGCCGTCGGAAATCTGGTCGGCGATTTTATCCGGGTGACCCTCAGTAACAGACTCTGAAGTAAACAAAAAATTATCTCGCATGTGCCCCTCGTGGGTTCAGGTTATGAAATGCCGGCGTTGCTGTATCGGCTGATTGCGAATGTGACGAGTGGTACAGAGTGACAGACCACGCACAAACCTGGGCAATTCTAGAGAGATCAGTCGGCTTTGTCCATCACTTCGATCGTAGGGGAAGAAATTTGTCATGTGCCGTTTGCTTGACTCAGGTTTTTGCGGACTTGTAACATACCACCGTCGCGGGGGACTCTCCGGTAGCATCGCTTGCTTATAGCAGCCGTTCCCATGTCGACGGCAGACTAAGAGAGTGATCATGCGCCTAGTGGTATGAAACTTCATCGAGCGGCGTTGGGTTTTACCCTCATGGCGGTCGGTGCATTTGGCACGGTACCGTTCTGCGAGGCGGAATCACCGCAGTCGAAGAAGCGGCCAGGTGTGGTTCAAGTCGGTGACGAAGCGCCGAACTTTATGCTGCACGACCTTGCCGGCAATGTCAGGAGCTTGTCTCAACTCAGGGGAAAGGTCGTTCTCCTAAATTTCTGGGCAACCTGGTGCGGACCGTGCCGTATTGAGATGCCGGCGATGGAACAGCTGTATAGGACATTACCGCGAAGAGAGTTCGAAATTCTGGCCGTATCTACGGATCCACAGGGCGCGGCGGTCACCCGCCCGTTCCAGCGAGAAATGGGGTTTACATTCCCTATTCTCCATGACACGGAATACCGCGTGGGTCTCGCGTACGGGGCACGTACGATTCCGATCACGTTTATGGTCGATCGCCGAGGGATCGTGCGACAAAAGATTTTCGGCGCTCGTGAATGGAGTTCACCGGAGGCCCGCGACTTGATTGAGGAGTTGATGAAGTCGTAGCCATGACACAAACCATCCCTCAGATTTCGCTCATTGCCGCCTTTTCGGCGGGGCTCCTTTCGTTCGTGTCCCCATGCGTGCTGCCGTTGGTGCCCAGCTATATTTCCTACATTACCGGCTTGTCGGTCGAGCAACTGACGGACGCATCCGAACGGATGAAGTTCAAGAAGGCCATCGTTTTGAATTCGGCATTGTTTATATGCGGATTTTCAACGGTCTTCATCGCGTTCGGCGCCTCGGCCAGCTTTCTCGGCCAGCTTCTGATCACCCATCAGGACGTCATTCGCCGTATTGGTGGTGTGCTGATTATCGTGTTCGGACTGTATCTGCTCGGAATTCTCAATCTCAAGTTCCTGAAAATGGAGCATCGGTATCAGTTCCGCAGTAGGCCGGTCGGGTACCTGGGGTCATTTTTGATCGGTGTCGCTTTCGCCGCCGGTTGGACTCCCTGCGTCGGGCCGGTGTTGGGGTCGATTCTTCTCTACGCCAGTACGACCGACTCTCTCCTGAACGGAGTCGTGTTGCTGGCGTTTTATTCACTGGGGTTGGGCTTGCCGCTCTTTCTCACGGCGCTGGGCGTCGATCGGTTCTTGGCCTATTTCAAAGAAGTGCGGGCCTATCTGTGGGGCGTTTCAACCGTGAGCGGCGTCATGCTGGTTCTCGTCGGCGTGATGATCTACGCCAATTCACTCACCATGGTCACAAGCTTCTTGGAGCGATACGGAATCGGCTGGTATGTAGGCCAGTAGGCGCAGCACTCCTACGCGTAAGCTTTCGGCAGCCGGTCACCTCCACCCAAACGAGATTGCGCTGAAGCCGTGTTCCGGTTGAGGACTCTCTCGCTGATGGGTACGTGCTGAAGGCGGCCGTGAGGTCAGCACCAGACGCCAAGACGACAGACTGTAAAGCCTTGCCCCAATGGGGTGCCGGTGGAAGAACCGAATGAGTCGAGCGACGGAGGAACGCCGAGCGTTCCGATTGCCGGAGATGAGGATGAATTAACGGCAGGCCGACTGCTTCGAACCATGCCCGGGCCGGCGTCGGAAAGAGGAACCGCTTCTGATTTGTGCGCGAGAAGCGTATTGGGTCGAGCCCCGCCGATTTTCTCCAGCAAGTTCTTTCCTGCTCCCGAGGCGGTACTATTCGGGTATTTTTCCGCCAATACGACAAGATTCTCCCTGGCCCAGTCGTCGGCTCCCATTTCATGGTAAGCCTTAGCCTGGAAATATAAGGCTTCTGCGGCGATGGGCTTGTCAGGATAATCTTTTAAAATTTGCTGGAACCGATGGGTGGCAGCGAGGTACGAGCTTCGCCGGTAATAGAATTGTCCCACGAAGAGATGCATTTGAGCGATCCAATCATGGCATTCTTCAAGCTTTTGCTGAGCCTGAGCATCGTAGCGGCTGCCGGGGAATTCTTTTTTCATCTGTTCGAATGCGGCGATGGCTTTTTGCATCGGCTCGGGATCGCGATCGATGGTCTTCGCCATCTTGACATGAATTTCACCGATCCTAAATGCGGCGTACGGGGCCAGAACATGATTGCGATGGAGTTCCAAGAAGTGTTTGTACTCGACTAAGGCCTCCGCATACTCCTCTTTCTCAAAGTATGCCTCCCCTCGCTTCATGATGACATTGGGGTGATAGTGGTTCTCGAGCGTATCTCCGAGGAAAATTTGCTCGTCCGTGCCGCTGAGGGCTTTCTTGATCCCGCTTCGCACGTCGCTGGGCGAAATATCACCAGCGCACGAGACCAACAACAGAGAGCCGACGCCGAGCCAAACCGTCAGGCCTCGGCTTGACGATCGTGACACGGGACTGGAACGGATTGGGATGGGTTGACGACGCATGAGCCATACCAATAGCAAGGATATGGGGAAAAAGCAATGACACCGACGGTTTGCCGGCACGTTGGTTGACCTCCCATGTCATGCTCCCTATAATCCCGGCCGAAGACGAAAATATGAGCAATTTTGCTCGTCTAGATCGGTTGGGGCATGATTCGAGGAAGGATCATTGGCACAGGTAGCTATCTTCCTTCTCGGATTGTGCCTAACGATGAAATAGCCCCTACATTTCAACTATCCTCGGCGAGAGTCCAACGGCTGACCGGCATTCGGACCCGTCATTGGGCCGAAGATCGCGAGGCCTCCTCCGATATGGCCATCGCGGCGGGACGTCGGGCACTTGATGCCGCAGGCTGTACGGCTTCTTCTATCGATGCCATCATTCTTTCGACGACCTCTCCCGATATGGCTTTTCCTTCAACCGCCTGTTCGGTCCAACGAGGATTGGGCTGTAGACAGGTGGGAGCATTCGATGTGTCTGCTTCCTGTTCGGGATTTCTCTATGGCCTCTCCATGGCTCAAGTCATGGTCCAGAGCGGCCAGATACGAACCTGTCTTATTGTCGCATCGGAGGTCAAGTCTCGATCGCTCGACCTTCAGGATGCAACGACGGCGCTGTTGTTCGGCGACGGAGCCGGTGCGGTCGTACTGCGGGGAGAAGAGGATCGAGGCCCTGAGTGGCGGGGGGTACTGGGAATCAGGTTGTATGCCGATGGCGCGCACCACGGACTCATTCGCGTTTCTGGCGGGGGGTCCCGGACGCCCTTGTCTGCCGACGGCTTACGCAAGCAAGAGCATACACTTCGCATGCATGGGGCCCCCATTTTTCGGATGGCCGTTCGCCGTGTTGAACAGGCCGTGCTAGATGTCCTGAAAGAGTTCGGCGCCTGTCCGGCAGATCTTAAACAGGTCGTTCTCCACCAAGCGAATGGGCGAATCTTGTCTCACGTTGCCGACCGTCTGGGTATCGATCAGGATCGATTGGCATCGGTGATCGAACGCTACGGCAATACGTCGTCAGCCTCTCTTCCAATCGCGCTCGATGACGCGGTTCGCGATGGGAAACTGTCGCCGGGTGATCTGGTGTTGCTCGGTAGTTTCGGAGGAGGACTGACGTGGGCCACGGGGCTGGTACGATGGTAAGACGTGGGTCGTCTTGGTCTCTCCCTCTCGACGTCAGCATGTGAATCAGCAGGAGTGAGAGGATGATTTTCGGTTTGCTTCCCAAAGAAGAAGCGTTCTTTGAGATGTTTAAACAAGCGGCCCACAACGTCATTGAGGGCAGCCGCCTGCTCAAGGAGCTGATGGAGGACTACACGAACGTCCAGCAGAAAATCGAGCGAATCAAGGAAGTGGAACATATAGGAGACGGCATCACGCACGACATCGCCTTGCGGCTCAACCGGACGTTCCTGACGCCTCTTGACCGTGAAGATATCCATGATTTGGCCAGCGCGTTGGATGATATTCTGGACGCGGTGGAGGCGGTGGCGGACCGGTTTGCCATCTACAAGATCACGCAGCCTGCCGAGAGCGCGGTTCGGTTGGCCGATATTCTCTACCGCGCTTCCGTCGCGGTCGGCCGAGGAGTCGATCATCTCGCCATGTCTCATGAGGAAGTGAAGGAATACGGTGTGCAGGTGAATAGCCTGGAGAACGAGGCCGATCGGGTGTCGCGCGATGCCATTTCAGAGTTGTTCGAGAAGGAGACGAATCCGATCGCCGTCATTAAATGGAAAGAGATTTACGAAACCTTCGAAGAAGGGACCGATCGGTGTGAGGATGTCGCCAACGTGATCGAACGCATTGTTCTCAAGCAGACCTAGTCGCTCATGCAATGGAACGCCCGCCATAAACCGGTGTGCCGTCAAGCTTGCCCTCGTGAATAATCGGCAGTTAAGCGAATAGTATTTCAGTCGGACATGACCGAACTCAGCGGCATACTTCTGGTGACCGTAATATTGGCGCTCCTGTTTGATTTTTCGAACGGGTGGCATGATTGCGCAAATGCCGTGGCGACGGTCGTCTCTACCCGGGTGTTAAGTCCCATGGCCGCGGTGCTCTTGGCCGGGGCGTTGAATGTCGCAGGCGCCTTTTTTTCGACGGCCGTGGCGAAAATGATCGGAGGAGGCATCGTCTTTCCCGACGCGATCACGAATACGGTGGTCGCGGGAGCGATGGGCGGCGCGATTCTCTGGAATTTTCTTACGCTGATGCTGGGACTGCCGACCAGCTCCTCTCACGCGCTCATCGGCGGACTCGTCGGCTCGGCGGTGGCGCACGGCGGCTGGGCGGTGGTTCAGTTCAACGGCCTGCGCAAGGTTCTTGAAGCCATGATTCTCTCCCCCCTCCTGGGGTTCGCGATAGGATTTCTCCTGATGGTGTTGGTCAGCTGGGTATTTTTTCGCGTTCATCGGGGGGTGGCGACCAAGGTATTCAGCCGACTCCAAATCGTCTCGGCCAGCTTCATGGCATTCAGCCACGGGGCGAACGACGCCCAGAAGGTGATGGGCGTCATCACACTCGCCCTCGTCGCGTCCGGTCAGTTGACGTCACCCGAAGTGCCGACGTGGGTGATCGTGGCCTGTGCGCTGGCCATGGGGCTCGGGACGACCGTCGGCGGATGGCGGATCATCCGGACTCTGGGGATCAAGATGGTGAAACTTGAGCCGGTTCACGGGTTCTCGGCTGAGACGGCAGCGGCTTCGGTGTTGCTGTTCACCGCGCATTTCGGACTTCCGGTCAGTACCACCCACACCATCACTTCTTCGATCTTAGGCGTTGGATCGACCAAACGTCTGTCGGCGGTTCGATGGGGAGTGACAAGCAAAATCTTCTCGGCGTGGGTCTTTACATTGCCCGGAGCCGCGCTGCTGGGAGCGGGTGCCTACGCTCTGCTGGCTTCGTTCACCTGAGGGAGGTTGCGGGCGGTGCGGCTGAGCGGAAGACGAACCACGAATCGACTCCCTTGAGGATGATTCGCTTCGACCCATACCTGTCCTCCATGTCCTTCGATAATATGCTTCACGATCGCCAGTCCGAGCCCCGTCCCTCCCAACTCTCGTGACCGGGCTTTGTCG
The DNA here is from genome assembly GCA_964465695.1 of uncultured Nitrospira sp. Lineage (GTDB taxonomy): Bacteria > Nitrospirota > Nitrospiria > Nitrospirales > Nitrospiraceae > Nitrospira_D. The sequence continues at coordinate 35,344 of CAYXKP010000003.1, read as the reverse complement.
ACGCGGTAAAACCGTTCAAAGACCCGAGGCCGGTCCGCCTCGGGGATGCCTATTCCGGTATCGGCGACGCTGAGCTCGATGGCTCTGGCCGAAGGCTCGGCATTCCCGACAGCCGGAGCAAGCTTTGCGCCGACGGTGATGGTCCCGCCTGAGGGCGTGTATTTGACGGCGTTATCGAGGAGATTGGTCAAGACTTGCACGAGCCGGTCTTCATCACCCGCCACCGGAGGGAGCGAAGGATCGACCACCGTAACAAGCCGGTGGCGATTCTTATCCGCGATCGGTTTGATCATGGACAATGTCCGCTCGATGACGGAACGCAGTTCCAGCGGTTCTTCCTTCAACAAGACACCGCCCGATTCGATTTTCGACAGCTCGAGCAAATCCTCGATGATGAGATTCAGCCGATCGCTTTGTTTGAGGATGATACTCAAAAATTTCGTAGAGGCGACGGGATCGTCCTTGGCGCCGTCAAGCAGCGCTTCGACGTACCCCTTGATCGAGGTGAGAGGGGTTCGAAGTTCGTGAGAGACGTTCGCCACGAAGTCTTTCCGTATTTTTTCCAGGCGTCGCAGTTCGGTAATATCGTGGAGGACCAATACTACGCTCGCCTCGTTTTCCCGTTCGCCACCCGCGGGGGAGGCTTCGATCTGCAGGCATCGCCCGCTCAGCGGCAGCACAATTTCATCCTGATGATGGGTACGCGATCGTAGAATGGCCGTCACCAGGTCGTTGAGCTGCTGATGACGAAACAGTTCGGCGCATGGCCGTCCGCGAGCTTCCACCCGGGAGATGCCGAACATGCGTTCCAAGGCGGGGTTGATCTGCAATACGTGACCGCGAGAGTCCAACACCATCACGCCTTCGACCATCGAAGTCAATACGGCAAGCAACTGAGCGCGGTCTTCCGAAAGTTCATCGATCTTGGCGTGGAGCTGATCCGCCATGTTATTCAGTGTCGAAGCCAGGAGGCCGACTTCGTCTTGTGCGGTCGTTCTGACATGAAATGCTTGGTTGCCGGAATTCAATCGGCGTGCCGCCGACGCGATGTCCGAAAGGGGTTTGGTAATGCTGTGAGCCAGCCAGATGCTCAGCGTCAGGGCGACGAGGAAGGCAACCCCCAGGGCGAGAAAGAGACGTTGCTGTAGCTCCGAGCGTTCATGGTCCAACACGATCATCGGCAGGCCCACTCGCACGACAAGTGGCGGCAGATCCGAGGACGGCTGCAGAAGAATGGCGCGATACATCGTCCGTTCACCAGTCGTGTGACTGGAACGGATGTCCTGTCCATGTCCAGTGGAAAGAGCCTGCTGGATTTCGGGCCGAAACTTGTGGTTCTCCACGGCGGACACGTCGGCATCCCGCACGGCGCTATCCGCAAGCACGGTTCCGTCCGAGGCGACGAGCGTCACACGCGCAGAGGCTCGGCTGCCGAGGTCGCGTGCCGTGGCTTGCAAGGAGGAAGGGGACGGAGGTGAAGAAGATGAGTGAAACAGGGGCTGAAAACCGTATTCAACAAGCTTGGCTTTGGCCTCCAGCACGTCGACGAGTTGGGCAAGGTATCGTTGTTCAAGGGATTGAACCGCCATCATGCCGGCGATCAGCAGCCCACAGGCGACCGCCACGAGCGTCCCGAGCGCCACTTTCCATCGAATCGACCATGTCATTCTGACACGTCGAGGTCTTTAAGTTTATATCCCAATGATTTCACGGACACGACGGCCTCTTCGAGAAGCGGCAGCTTTTGTTTCAACCGGCGGACATGCACGTCGACCGTTCTGGTTGTTCCGTAATAGTCATAGCCCCACACGGCATTGAGCAAAACTTCTCGGGTCAACACGCGGCCGCGATGTCGAAGAAGGTGTTCAAGGAGGCCGAATTCCTTCGCCGTCAAGGGCACCTCTTGTGTTCCCAGGCAGACCTCATGCTTGGCGAGGTTCATCGTGAGCGTGCCATAACGGTACAGGCCAGGCCCGGTGGTCGGTACGCGTTCGACTCGACGCAGCAGGGCTTTGACGCGGGCGACCAACGCCTTGGGACTGAACGGCTTGGTCACATAATCGTCGGCCCCCAACTCCAGACCGACAATCGTGTCCGATTCCTCCGCCTTGGCCGTCAGCATCAGGATCGGAAGCATGGCGGTATCAGGAACGGAACGGAGGCGTTTGCAAATTTCAAGTCCGTCCAGTTCAGGCAACATGAGATCAAGGACGACCAGATCAGGTCTCTCATCTTTGACCTTCTTCAAGGCTTCGTGCCCGCTCATCGCGGTGATCGGCCGAAACCCCTCTTTCTCCAAATAGTGCTTGACGAGCTGGAGAATATCCTGCTCATCTTCAACGACGAGAATTTTCTTGTTGGTGGTAAGCCCCATAGGATACCGAGCGTACGGTGGAGGAGAGAGAGAGTCAAGAGAATGGGTGGTAGGCATCTAGGGAGGCGCCGCGTAGTGACGACCGATTACTTATAGGCGACGGCTGCGCTCGACGGTCCGACCAAGGGAATGATCTCGAATCGCTTAAAGCCGACTTCGCCGCACCACCGGCGGAAGTCCGCGCCGGAATAATCGAACGCATCACCGAATTCGATGAGCATGTTGAGTGACATCAGTAACCCCTGCACGTTCTCGCGACGAGCGTCATCGATCAACGCTTCGATGGCCACCAGCGCGCCTCCCGGCGACAATGCCTCGTACGCTGATCGGATCAAATGCATCTTCTTTTCAAGGTTCCAGTCATGCAGAATCATGCCCATCGTGATGATGTCGGCCTTCGGCAACCGATCCTTGAAGAAGTCGCCGGACGCCGTGCTCACGCGTCTTTCCAATCCAGCCGCGGCGATGTGTTTTTTTGCGATCGGTTCGACGACCGGAAGATCGAAGCTGGTGCAAGTAAGATGCGGGTGCCGCTTCGCGACTTCGATGCTGAGCAGTCCGGTTGCACCGCCGACGTCACAGAGAGTCCTGAAGTGCGAGAAGTCGAATTTCTCCGCGAATGCTTCAAAGTTGATACGCGAGAGTCCGGTCATCGCCCCCATGAACTGTTCCAGCCTGGGCAGGTCCGAATAAAGTTCCTCGAACATGCCTTTCTGCCCGTGCTTGACCTCGTTCTGCGGCTGCCCCGTCCGCAACGCTTCGGGCAAGTCATCCCAAAATTTGAACAGTCGCGCATTGAGCATGACCAGAAGCCCTCCGATGTACCGAGGGCTTGCCGTGTCGAGGAACATGGCGCCTTCCGGCGTATTAAAATACTTTGCGGCGGGGCCGTCGCCGTCCCGGTCGAGGAACTTCATCGCTACGAGGGCATCAAGAAAGTCCGGAATAGCGCGGGAGTGAAAGTTCAATTCCTTGCCCAACTCAGTCCCGGTGAGCCGACGGCCGGCAAGTTTCGTGAAGAGACCGACCTCGACGGCCGTCAGCAGGACCTTGGAGTTCCAAAACCCGAAGGCCGTTTGCAAAATGGAAGAGGGGTTTGGCGTTGTGTTCATACAAGAACATTTCCTTGTTAGTGGTTGCCGGTTTCTCATTGGGGGATTTCATCCGGCAATCGGCTTAGTTCTCACGCTCAAACGTCGACGAGCAGTCCGCATATGTCGATGAACACCCTTACGTTTCCCGTGGTGTCCTTACGCGCGACCGTGAAGATGAGGTCGGACTTGGGATCCGCGTACAGAATGGCCGCCTGGCTTCCGAAAAACCTCGCCGGAAACTCAGGCTCATCTATCTCTGCAATGCCTGCGGGCGCAATGGGATAGATGCCGACTTTAGAGCGTGTCGTGACATGAACGGCATAGAAAAGAGGTTGATTCGGGTGTCCGAAACCATTGATGCCGATGTGCTGGGTATGGAATCGTTTCTTTCTGGGAACGGTTACGATGACGGCTTCTTTGGTGTGTTCTCCATCACTCAGATTGACGACCGCTCCTGTTTGAAAAGGGCGTTGAGCCATCCGGGGCGCCTCCTTTCATGATCAAAAATGGGAAAGTTTCGGAGTTGGCAATGATAAGAAGCTTTACGGGCGGAGCGTACGAGGGAGGAGGGAAAGAGTCAAGCAAGGCAGATATCCCAAAGGAACTTCTTAATCTCTGAGCCAATTCTGTTGACGAGGCTTGTTAATCTGACGTATCGTGAACCTTCACACCGATCATGATGACCTGGTTCCAGTTGAGCTGAGGAGCTGCGACACTATGAAAATCTATCTCGCCAATCCCCGTGGGTTTTGCGCCGGCGTCGATCGGGCGATCGATATCGTGGATTTGTCGCTCAAGAAGTACGGCGCTCCGATTTATGTTCGCCACGAGATCGTCCACAGCCGCCATGTCGTGAATTCGCTCCGGCAAAAAGGCGCGGTCTTTGTGGAAGAATTGAACGAAGTGCCGGAGGGGTCGGTGGTGATCTTCAGCGCGCACGGCGTGGCAAAGTCGGTTTGGGAAGAAGCGAATCAGCGTCGCCTCCATGTCATCGACGCGACTTGCCCACTGGTGATCAAGGTGCACAACGAAGTCAATCGCGACTACACTCAGGGGTATGAGCTGATTCTCATCGGTCACGCCGGTCACCCGGAAGTGATCGGCACGCTGGGTCAGATCCCCGACAAGTTTCACTTGGTCTCCTCGGTGGAAGATGTGGAAAAGCTGCACGTGGATAACACCGTGAATCTCTCGTATGTCACTCAAACCACGTTGAGTGTCGATGAATGTCGGGACATCGTCGGCGCACTGCATCAGCGGTTTCCGAATATCAAGGGGCCGCATCAGGAAGATATCTGCTATGCGACGCAAAACCGACAGAATGCCGTCAAAGAATTGTCTCGCTTGGTGGACGTCATTCTCGTCATCGGGTCGCCGAACAGTTCCAATTCCAATCGCTTACGCGAACTGGGAGAGCAGTGCGGGATTCCCTCATATCTCATCGATTCAGCCGCCGACATCGATCCTGCTTGGCTGCAAGGGGCCAAGGCAGTCGGAATTGCCGCCGGAGCCTCTGCTCCGGAAATCCTGGTCACGGAAGTGGTCGCGTTCCTGAGAGCGTCGGAACCGTCCGATGTCGAAGAACTCACCGTGATCGAGGAAGATGTCGAATTTCTTCTGCCGAAGGAACTCGTCCAGATAGAATCCTCCAAGAAGCCGGTCGCCAGTATCGCCGGTTAGCCGGTGATGCCATCCAGGCAAATCCCCATACGGCCCTATATATTGTAGGGCCATATCAATTATTCCACTATTCAATGTGTTTTGTTTTTGATTTCTCAGAACCCTTGTGATACAAGGGCCGGAAACTTTTGTTTCAAGCACGCGCCCTAATGTATATGTCACGAAGGTGAGCCGATGCATTTAAGATCGTTGAACATGTTGGGTTTTAAGTCGTTCGCTGAAGCGAAGATCGAATTTCCCGAGGGGGTTACCGCAATCGTCGGGCCGAATGGGAGTGGAAAGAGCAACGTCGTAGACGCCATCCTGTGGGTGTTAGGTGAACAAAGCACCAAAACACTCAGAAGTGAGAAGATGGAAGACGTTATCTTTAACGGCACCGAACTTCGGAAGCCCTTGGGGATGGCGGAGGTGTCGTTGGTGATCGGCGGGCTTGATCCGGCGGTGATGAAGCTGGATGGTAGCTCGGGACTTCCACATGAGCTGACTGAGGCGCAAGAGATGATGATTACCCGTCGTTTGTATCGCAACGGCGACAGCGAGTATCTCATCAACAAGATTCAGTGCAGGCTGAAGGATATACGGAGCTTGTTGCTCGATACACGGGCCGGGAGCAAAGGGCATACCGTCATTGCTCAAGGCCAAATCGATCAGATCTTGAATGCGTCGCCGCAAGACCGCCGGGAGCTCATTGAGGAAACTGCCGGCATCGTTCGTTATAAGAAGCAAAAGGCCGAGGCGCTGCGGAAGCTGGAAGCGACGCAGCAAAATCTCCTCCGTGTCCGAGACATCGTGGCGGAGGTCAAGAAACAACTCAATGCTTTGGAACGCCAAGCGCGTCAGGCCCGCATCTTTCAAACGTTGCAGGGTGAAGCGCGTGGAATCGAAATCACCTTGTTGACCCGCGAATTCAGGGTCTTGCGGCAAGCGTTGCAGGAGGCGGACGGCGACGTCTTGAATCTGGATCAACAAGAATCGGAGAAGGCGGCCGAACAAGCTCGGCTCACGACGGAGCTCGAACAGGCCCGTCTTGATGCGATCGCGACGTCCGATTCCATCGCCCAGATCCGGGAAGAACTCGCCGGTGTCGAACAACAGCAGGCCCATGCTTTGACGGCGGCGGAGGTCGAACGGAACCGAGGGTTGTTATTCAGCCAACAACAGGTACAGGAATCGGCTGAGCTGGAAGAGCTGATCCGATCACAGGAAAGTTTGGATGCCTCACTCCACGCCATTGAGTCGTCATTGACATCGGTCGAGGAGGAGATGGCGATTCGCGATCGGGCGCTCGGGGAGCTCGATGAGGAGATGACGCGCTTGCTCCATCAGCGGGCCGCAGCCGTCATAGAGGAGGAGCGAGGACGTAAGGACGTCCTGCAACTGGCTGTTCTGATCGCGAATACCGAACAGGGCATCGCGCAATTGGCCAAGCGGATGGAAGATCTCGCGGCTCGTGGGACGCGCTTGTCGTCGGAGCGAGACGAACTGCACAGCCAACGCGAAGCGGCGATAGGTCGTCACGAGGCATTGCGCAAGGAATATGGAGAGACAGATCGCCTGGTTTCCCAACTGCGGATGGAACAACGAACCGTGCAAGAGGAAGCCGCTCAAGCGACCGGCACCCTCCAGTCGTTGGATCCACTGATCTTACGACGCTCGGAAGAGCTGGCAGGAGTGGATTCGCGTCTTGAGGCGTTGCAGAGCGTGGTTCGTGAGGAGATGGGTTATGGTCGGCAGGGAACTCAGCAAGGCCCCGCCTTGAAGTCTTGTGACGGAGTGCGGGATGCGGTGGCCGAATGGCTGGTAATCCCGTCGGGGATGGAGCGGGCAGTCGAGGCGGTGCTCGGGGAGCGTGTACGCGGATGGTTTGTGGATGAACCGTCCGTCGGACGGCGGTTAATCCGTTTTCTCCAGGAGGAAGCGCTGGGGCGAGGCAGTTTTATTCCGCAGTCTCCACGATGGGAAGGAGGGCGGACTCATGATTGGTGGCCGTCGATCGCAGCGCAGCCAGGCGTCGTGGGGCTCGCTGTGGACCTGGTGCAAACCGATGCGCCCAGAACGGCGGCTCGCGATGTGCTGTTCGATCGTGTCGTCATTGTTCGATCATTGGACCAAGCGATGCAGTTGTGGGACCGACATGCCTGGAGCGCTCCGAACGGTCCCGTCCTGGTCACTTTGGAAGGGGAAGTGGTGGATGCGTCCGGCATCGTGACGGGTGGTCAGATCCAGGGAACACCGGGTTTGCTGGAACGCCGACGAGAAGTGATCGATCTTGAAACCAAACGTCACTCGCTTGTCATCGAACTCGATCAGAGCAAACAGCAGCGGGACATGGTATCCGCCCAGCTTCAGGTGCTGATTCAGCAGGGTCGCCGGCTTGGAGATGCGCTTCGCGACGCCGAAATGCAGAATCTCTCGCTGCGTAAGGATGAAGAAAAACTTCAGCATGTGTTGAACGATCTTGATCATCGACTCACCGGAATGGAGGCTGAAATTCAAGGGGGGATCAGCGAAAGCCAGCAATTGGAGCTGGAATCGCATTCGGTCCAGGCCCAATTGAGTCAGTGGCGTGCTGAGAAGAACGGACAGGAAACAATGCTGGGAAGAATCCGCGAGCGACTGGGTTTGCTCGATCAAGATATGAGAACGCACCAAGAACGTGTGACGGAGGCGAAGCTGAAAGCGGAAGGGTTGCGGGCCAAACGGGAGCATGAACGATTGGACCGGGCTCGCGTCATACAACAGATTCAGGAAACGGAAGATCGGCGTCGCGCATTGAGCGAGCACCTGGCCGGTCTCGAGGGACTCATCGAGCGGAGCCGGACCGAACAAGCTCGTCAGGAAGCCCTTTGCCAAGAACTCGGCGTAACGGCAGGGCGGATAAAGGGGGAATTGGTGGCCGCTCAGGAGCGACAGGCGCAAGAGATCTCGGCAAGCCAAGTGCTCGAGTCCGATCTGGAGGAGTTGCGTCGGGGGATTTCTGTCATTCGAGATGCTCGGATGACTGTTGAGGTCCGCCGAGCGGAAATTCGCACGCAATTAACGACCGTCGAAGGGACGTTGTCGGGAACCTATCAGCTCGATCCCTTCGCGCTGATCGATGATCCCGCGAGTGAACCGATGAGGGAGGCCGACGGCTCGGCCGTGCAGGAGCCCGCGCACCGCTCGGATGCCGAGTTGAAAGAACAGCTGCAGAAGCTCCGTGCCAGGATGGATCGTATGGGGCCGATCAATTTAGCCGCGATCAGTGAGCATCAGGAGCTGGAGGAGCGGCATACATTCTTGTCTGCGCAGGAGCAGGACCTATCCAACTCGATCGCGTCGCTCAAGGAGATTATTCAGCGGATTCACCGAACCACGAAAGAGATGTTCGCGGCCACATATGAGGAACTGCAGCAGAAGTTCACCGAGGTCTTCGGTCAATTCTTTCCCGGCGGGCGCGCCGAGCTGCAGTTGGTCGATGAACCGCCTCCGGAGAACGGTGAACCGGTCGGCAGTCTGGAACCGGGTATTGAAATTGTGGCTCAACCACCCGGTAAACGGCTGAAGAGCATCACCATGCTGTCGGGCGGAGAAAAGACGCTTACGGCGATGGCGCTGTTGTTTGCAAGTTTTCTGATCAGGCCGACGCCGTTCTGTCTGTTGGATGAAATCGACGCCCCGCTCGACGAGGAAAATATCGGCCGGTTTACGGGGGTTTTAAGGGAATTGGCGCAGAACGCGCAGTTCCTCGTCATCACGCACAATAAGCGGACGATGAGCATCGCCGATTCCCTTTTTGGTGTCACGATGGAAGAGCCTGGGGTATCCAAGCTGGTGTCGGTCAGGCTCGCCGATCTGCAGCCGGCTTAGGGTACCCGCCAGCCAGAATTCGATTATGGCTGCATCTCTAGGACTGTAGGTGCGAGTCCGGCGGAGTCTTATTCAGCATTATAAGCTCTTGGGTTCTTTCACGCCTTTCTCCACTGCTCCAGTTGAACTGCGCTGGTTTGCCGTCCGTGTCATAGACCGCCGGGCGTGACGGCTTAGTTTTTCGCATACCGAAATAGCATATTTATCATCGGCTGTGCCGATTGGCGCAGCGGTCCGATCCATCAATGTGCAGAAATTGCTCCGAGTTCCTGCCGAAAATGTCCAACGGCCGGAAAATAGCTGATAAGGAATCGAACGAGCTGCCCGAGTTACTTGGAGGTGGCCGCCCCTAGAGATACAAAGCGAGATTCCTCAATGACTTCCGGAACCTCTCATTAGCGTGAACAAACGTCCAGAAAGGTGGTTTTGCTATGAGAAGCGGATGACCCACGGTATCGTTGTTGCTCTATGGATATGAAGGCCACTTCATAACCGGCATCAAGGAGGAGTCATCATGGCGCTTTCGCAAATCCCGGACAGAGGAACACATCCCCCCTCGGCCGCCAATTCCGCCCTTGCGCAAGTGACGTTGGAAGCGCTGCTCATGCCCAACAGCAACGGGAGGGAGAAGGGGTTGCGAGTGGTGAGGGCCGAGCGACAGGGGGAGCTGGACCATGATCCGTTGGGAACCTCCAGAGGTATTATCAATGGATTGCGCCTTTCGGTCACGCTGTGGAGCTTCATCGCTCTTGTTGTTCTCTTGATGCGGTGATCCATTTCAATCTTGCCTCGATCTCTCTGCCCACACAGATCCGGTGACTCGTTACCATGAGTAGTCACTGACCTGCCACAGAATGCTGCTGTTGAAGAATGTTCTTCATCGCATATACCGATAAAACTATATATACTTCAGGCACTTCTCGCGTCGTTCGCTTGACTCGTTCCCGATCGTCTGTTATAAGCCTGCCGTATATTAGAGAGAGTTGGAAAGGTTTACGAAGGGAGATCATGGTAAGATGTCGGCCTTTCGCCCCCATCAGTCCTCTTGTTCAAACCATAAAGATTCATGAATATCATAAAGGCGTTATTCAACCGCCTGTCTGACAGCCTGCTCTCGACCGTACAGGGGCGACTCGATCAAGCTGCGGAGTTCACCCCGGTTGCCTCACTTCGATTGGTTTCTGACAAACCGGTCATCCTGCCTGCGTTGGATTCTTCCGCTGCTCGGCGGCCCATCGGTCATGCCATCAGCCAGCCCGATGCGGTAGATGACGCAATCAGGCGGAGTCAGTCCTGGTTCTTCAACCGTCAGCATGCCGAAGGGTACTGGGTCGCGGAACTGGAAGCAGACACCACCCTCACGTCCGAATATTTAATGCTGCGTCGATTTCTCGATCGGGTTGATCCTGATCGAGAAGCGAAGGCCGTCCGATATCTCCAAGCGACGCAACTGCCGGACGGCGGATGGCCGATCTATTACGACGGACCGGCGGAGATCAGCGCCTCAGTCAAGGCATATTTTGCACTCAAATTGAGCGGCGTGTCGGCGGACGAACCCCATATGGTTCGGGCCAAAGAGCGGATTCTTGCGATGGGCGGCGTCCTGCAGGCCAATGTGTTTACCAAAATCACACTGGCCTTGTTCGATCAGTACGATTGGGAAGGTGTGCCTCATATGCCCGTCGAACTGATGCTGTTGCCCAAGAAGTTCTATTTCAGTATTTATGCGATCTCGTATTGGTCCCGAGCCGTGCTCATTCCCTTGCTCATCGTGTTCGCGCACCGTCCCGTCTGCCGCATTCCGCGTGAGCAAGGCATCGACGAGTTGTACCCGATTCCTCGCGAAGAGGTTCGCTATTGGAAATATCCTCCCTTCAATAAGGACCAGGCGTGGTTCACGCCGCATAATTTTTTCGTGGCATTGGATGTGATGTTGAAACTGTATGACCGGATGCCCATGCGGGTGCTGCGGGAAAAGGCGCTGCATAAAGCCGCCTGCTGGATGGTGGATCACCTCAAAGGGTCTGGGGGACTCGGAGCTATTTATCCGGCAATGGCCAACTCTATCATGGCGCTTGAATGCTTGGGGTACAGTGCCGATGACCCGCTGGTCCTCAAAGCGCTTCGTGAGATCGAAGAATTGGAAGTCTACGATTCCACGACGATCGACGGCGAGGTCGTTTCCACGCTCCATCTTCAGCCCTGTTTTTCTCCTATTTGGGATACCGCGTTGCTCACGAATGCTCTGGTTGAAGCAGGAGTGCCGCAGGATCATCCGGGGCTCCAGAAGGCCGCTCGGTATCTCATGTCCAGGCAAACCAAGACCGTGGGCGACTGGATCAACTCTTCGCCGAACGCCGAACCGGGTGGCTGGTATTTCCAGTTTGAGAACGAATTGTACCCGGATGTCGACGATTCTGCCGTGGTCATCATGGCGTTGTCCAAATTGAAGATTCCGGGTCAGGAAGACCGGCTGAACGAGTCCATTCGTCGCGGGATGCGATGGGTCTTGGCGATGCAGGGATCCGACGGCGGCTGGGGAGCCTACGATAAAGACAACAACAGAATCGTCTTCAATTACATACCTTTTGCCGATCACAAAGCGCTCTTGGACCCCAGTACCTCCGATCTGGCCGGGCGATGCTTGGAGATGCTCGGGGCACTGGGATATGACAAAACTCATCCCGCCGCCGGACCGGCGCTGGCTTTTCTGAAGAAAGAGCAAGAAGCGGACGGCAGTTGGTACGGACGCTGGGGCGTCAATTATATTTACGGAACGTGGTCCGTTTTGGCGGGGCTCCGGGCTATAGGTGAAGATCTGTCAGCTCCCTATATTCGTCGGGCGGTTGCCTGGCTGGAATCGAAACAAAATCCCGATGGCGGGTGGGGTGAATCCTGTCTCTCCTATAGGGACGAATTGGAGCATCGCGGGAGAGGAGAGAGCACGCCCTCGCAAACAGCCTGGGCGCTGATGGCTCTGATGTCGGCCGGAGCGATCGATTCCTTCAGTGTCGCGCGCGGGGTGCAATTTCTTCTTCGTCGGCAGATGAAGGACGGAGCATGGGAAGAAATCAGTCATACCGGGACCGGATTCCCGCGCGTATTTTATCTTCGGTATCATTGGTATTGTCAGTACTTCCCGCTGTGGGCTCTGGCGATGTACCGTAATCTTCGTTCACGTGGGAAGATGCGGGCCGATGAGCTTCGTCATCACATTCAAGGAATTGACGTGTATCGGTCCGCACGTTGACCTCCGCCGGTACTCCTTCCCCTCGCTCATCGGGTACTGTGCCGCCTAAACGAATCGCCATTTTTGCGGCTACTCCATGGGAACTACGTGCGGTACTGTCGGCATTTTCTCCCCGCATTGAACGGCGAATCGGCGGTCTCCCCGTTTTTGTGCATACCAGAGGCGATAGAGAATATTGGCTCGTTCAAACCGGCGTCGGTCTTGAGAGCGCGGGGCGAAGTGCAGCCCAACTGCTCGAGCATCAGTCGTTCAGCCTCATGGTGTCGACGGGATTTGCCTGTGCGCTCATCACGGCGGACATCGGGGCCTTGTTGCTCGGTCGTGAAGTGGTGCAGCGGGGGCCGCACAGCGATGAGCCGTCAGAGGCGCTCGATGTGCCGGGCGATGAACGGGACCTCACAGTGACGTTTGTCGAATCTCTCGTGCCGCCTGAACACATCGGACGGTTTGTCTCGACCGAGCGGGTGATCGGCAGCGCGCGGGAAAAGCAAGAGATTGTGTTGAGCACTCAGGCCATCGGCCTCGATATGGAAAGCTCCGCCTTGGCCGTCCAAGCGCGGCGGGCGCAGGTCCCCTTTGTGATCATCCGATCTGTTTCGGACCTTTTGGACGAAGATCTTCCGCTTGACTTCAATCTGTTTCTCAGGCCCACTGAGTGGCTCAAGGGTATTGGCGCCGTCTTGGCCACCCCTTCATGTCTCCGGGGTCTTGGCCGGCTTCGTCGGCAGAGTCTGATCGCAGCGGAGGCCTTAACGGTCTTTTTCCGGAGCTATGCGACGGCGATGGCGGACGAGGAAAAAAAGAAGGAACCTTCACCGACTTGACCATGACGCTCCTCGAACTCGTGGGCCGATGGGCTCTCACCTCTGTGGCGGAAATGGGTCGGATGCTGATCTTCGTGGTCGCGTCCTTCGCCTGGCTGGCACGTCCGCCGCTGCGTGGCAGGCAAATCGTCAAGCAACTCCACTTCATCGGCTACAAATCGACGTTTGTTGTCGTGCTGACGGCGGCCTTCACGGGAATGGTATTGGCGCTGCAAGGCTATTATACGTTACGGAAGTTCGGGTCCGAAGGACTCCTAGGTTCTGCGGTGGCGCTGAGCATGATTCGCGAGTTGGGCCCGGTTTTGGCTGCGCTCATGGTGACGGCGCGCGCCGGTTCCGCGATTACGGCGGAGATCGGCATCATGCGGATCACGGAGCAAATCGATGCGCTCGATACCATGGCCGTCAATCCGCTCCAATACCTGATTGCGCCGAAACTCGTCGCAGGTTTGATCGGCGTCCCTTTGCTGGTCGCTATCTTCGACGTAGTGGGCATCTACGGCGGTCACCTGGTCGGCGTGGACCTGCTTGGGGTCAACGCCGGGTCGTACTGGAATTCCATCGAGGCTGCCGTCGAGTGGAAAGACGTGTACGGCGGCATTCTCAAATCCATCAGCTTTGGACTGATCGTGAGCTGGGTCTGTTGCTATAAAGGCTTTTACACCAAGATGAGTGCCGAAGGGCTCGGCACCGCCACGACGGAGGCGGTCGTGTTGTCATCGGTCTTGATTCTCATCTGGGACTATTTTTTGACTTCATTGTTGTTGTAATCATGCTGAAGCTGGTGGGAGTGACGAAGACGTTGGGAGGTCAGCCGGTCTTGCAGGGCATTGATCTCGTCGTGCCGGAAGGGAAGCTCACGACGATCATCGGTCGGAGTGGGGAGGGAAAGAGCGTGCTGCTGAAGCATATGATCGGGCTACTCCAACCTGATTCCGGAGAAGTGTGGGTCGATGGAGTCGAGATTTCTCGGCTGCGCGGGCATGCGCTCAACGAAGTGCGTAAGCGGTTCGCGATGTTGTTTCAGGGGGCGGCGCTGTTCGATTCGCTGACGGTCTTTGAAAACGTGGCGTTTCCGCTCCGAGAAAGACTCCGACTGAAAGGTCCCGATGTGACCAGTCGCGTCGAAGAGAAGTTGGATCAAGTGGGCCTCGCCGGGATGGGACACAAGTTCCCTGCGGAACTCAGCGGGGGCATGCGGAAACGCGCCGGCCTTGCGCGTGCGTTGGTGATGCAACCGGAGATTATTCTCTTCGACGAACCCACGACCGGCCTTGATCCGCTCATGGCCAAGTCGATTCACGATCTGATTACGAGCATGCAACGGAAGTTCGGGTTTACCGCGGTGATGGTGAGCCATCAGATTCCGGAGATTTTCGGAATTTCGGATTATGTCGCGATGTTGAAACGGGGGAAGATCGCCGCGATGGCGGAGCCGGCCGAATTTCAACGGACGACCGATCCTGAAATCAAAGAATTCATTTCGGTCGGAGGCACCGTGTCGTTACGCGCAGCGACCTCAGAGGTCTAGAGGAGTCTCGCGATGGAGAAAAGTAAGCTGGAATTGATCGTCGGCGTATTCGTGCTGGTCGGGATCGTTTGTTTGGGCTATCTCTCGATTAAGCTCGGCAAGTTGGAACTCATCGGTGGAGACGTCTACGAAGTCGATGCGTTGTTCAATTCAGCCACGGGACTGAAAGCCGGCGCCGCGGTGGAAGTCGCCGGCGTCGAGGTAGGCCGAGTCAAAACAATCAGTCTAAAAGAGGATCGGGCGATGGTAAGACTGTCGATCCAGAATGGAACGAAACTCTATTCCGATACCATCGCATCGATCAAGACTCGTGGGATCATCGGGGAAAAATACCTTGCACTTTCGCCGGGTGGAGGCGGAGATCCGCTCAAACCGGGCGATGCTATTCGTGACACAGAATCAGGCCTGGATTTAGAGGAGCTGGTGAGTCAGTACGTTCATGGTAAGGTGAACTGACCCGCCTCATTTCGAAGGTATGGCGGAACGACGAATATAAATATATTTGGTGTAGGAGAGAAGCGATGATCGCGATTAGGAACGCTTGGAATGGACGGAGAGTCGGCGACCCGTGGCTTACGGGGTTCATGATGATCGTCTGCATGGGGATGAGTGCCGTCCCCGGGTACGCGGGGCCTCCCACCGACTCCATGAAGACGACCATCGATGAAGTGCTCCGCATCGTACGGGAAAAGGACCTCAAGCAACCTGAGAAAGCCCAGGAACGGCGGCACCTGCTGGAAAAAGTGGTGGCGGCTCGATTTGATTATGCGGAAATGTCCCGACGGGCGCTTGGGGCTCCCTGGAATCAGCTGACCGACCAGCAGAAACAAGAATTTGTCGACCTCTTTCAGGCATTGCTGACCAATTCGTATGCGGACAAGATCGAAACCTATTCCGGCGAAGGGGTGCAGTATTTACAGGAACGAACGGAGAAAGAGTACGCGGAAGTCAGGACCAAGGTGCTCTCAGGAAAGACCGAGATTCCGCTCGATTATCGTTTGATCAACAAGGCAGATGATTGGCGGGTCTATGACGTCGTCGTCGACGGGGTCAGTTTGGTGAACAACTATCGCGGGCAGTTTACCAAGATTCTTCGTGCCTCGTCCTATTCGGACCTCGTCGATCAACTCCGGAAAAAATCCGACAAGCTCAAGGCGCCATAACGTCGTTGTGGAACATGAGTACGTGTATGCGCAGCCTTACGGTCAGTGCCACGCTTTTGCTGCTTTGGGGCCTGTGCCCGCTTGCGCTCTCGTACGCTCGCGCCGACGTCCGGTTTTTCCCCATTCCCGCCGTCAGTACCAGTAAAAACGACGGCAGTGAGGTGGGGATGATTGTGCCGGCTCTTATCACCGGGCCGGACGGAGACCTCAAGTATTTAGTCGCGCCGATGGTGGTCTACAATTCGATCGTGGGCACCCGTGGAACCGTCAACCTGTTCCGGTATGAGCCGGGCGGAAAGGAGCTCCGAGGTATCGCGTCATGGACGCAGGAAATCGAGCGTAAATTTCTGTTGAGCTACGTCGATCCTGGTTTCAGCAACGGTCGGTACAGCATTGGGTTCAGTGTCATGCATTTCAAGAATGCCACCACGCGTTTTTTTGGGCTCGGTCCCACCACTGTCGAAGGGAACGAGACCAACTACACGGCTCCGGAGACGAGGTTGAACTGGAAATTCGGAGTCTATGCGAACGAGGTCACCCAAATTGCGGTCAGCCAGCGTCTGCGGTATATGCAACCGCTCCAAGAGGGAGCCACCGAGCTGCCCTTTACGTTGGACGTGTTTCCGAACGTTCCCGGTGTGGACGGCGCGACCATTCTAGGCCAGCGGATTAGTTTTCATTACGACACGCGGAATAACTTGGTGACCCCGACTGATGGAATGGCGATCACGGCCTACGCGGAGCTGAACTACAATTTCAAAAATAGCGCAGACCCGTTGTATTCCAGGTATGGACTGGAAGTCAAAAAGATGTTTGCGAGTGAATCCAAGCGGGCGATTCTGGTGGTTCGCGGTGACCTGCAAGCCACGCTCGGCTCGGACGTTCCGTTTTATGAGCAAAGTTCATTGGGCGGGCAAAATAATTTGCGTGGTTTTGGTCTCGATCGGTACATTGATAAGCAGCTGATTGCCTTCAGTATTGAAGAGCGCATTCATGTACTACGAACCCGTCTGGCTGGAGTCATCGCAGATTTTGAGATTGCGCCGTTCGTCGATACCGGACAGGTATTCAACTCGTTCAAGAATGTAAGCTTCAAGGACTATCGCATTACACCGGGTATCGGATTCAGAGGAATCATCCGGCCCAACGTGGTGGGACGGATCGACTACGGGTTCAGTAAAGAAGGAGGAGCGATTTTCGCCGGGCTCGATTTTCCGTACTGACAGAACTCCCCCGCCTGTGGCACAGTCTTTAACAGGGAGGTTCAGTTGAGAGCGGCGAGCAAGTATGTTCTGTAAGTGCTTGACTTCATGTGGTTTGTATGTGAGACTCCACGAAAATTTGGCACTAGAACGAACCGTGCTGGATGGTTATGGTTAGTGTGTAGGATACATTGCTGACGAGGGGACCAACGAAGGAGACCATCTATGTCCATACTCAAGACGATCCACAGTCCTGCCGATCTGAAGCGATTGTCTCCCCACAAGTTTCCGGCATTGTGCCAGGAGATTCGGGAGCAAATTATCGGAGCGGTTTCGAATGTGGGCGGACACCTGGCATCGAATTTAGGCGTCGTCGAGCTCACAGTCGCCTTGCAGTATCTCCTCGATACACCGACCGACAAGATCGTCTGGGACACCAGCAACCAATCGTACACGCATAAACTCCTCACTGGTCGGCGTGAACAGTTCCACACGCTTCGCCAATACGGGGGATTGAGCGGATTTTGCAAACGGGAAGAGAGCGAATACGATACATTCAACGCCGGCCATGCGGGGACGGGCGTATCGGCCGCGTTCGGCATGGTCGAAGCCAGAGAACAGTTGAGGCAGAAGCATAAAGTGGTCTGTGTCGTCGGTGACGGCGCCATGACGGCGGGGATGACGCTGGAAGGACTCCATCATGCCGGTGGGCTCGGAAAAGATTTTCTCGTGATTTTGAACGACAACCAAATGTCGATCTCCAAAAACGTCGGGGCGATATCCGCCTATCTGAGTCGGACCATCACCGGCGAATTCTACGGGAAAGTGCGTGAAGAAACCGGTCAATTGTTAGGGAAGATCCCGCACATCGGTTCCGACATGCAGAAGCTTGCTCGTCGGGCCGAAGAGCTCGCCAAAGGGGTCATTCTACCGGGACTGCTCTTTGAAGAACTGGGATTTCAATACAGTGGCCCCATCGACGGCCACAATTTCGAACATCTCCTCCCCACGATTGAGAATGTATTGAAGATGAAGGGGCCGGTCCTGCTTCATGTCATCACCAAGAAGGGGCTGGGCTACGAGCCGGCGATGAAGAATCCGGTATGGTTCCATGCGTGCCCGCCGTTCGTCCGTTCGACCGGCGCACCAGCCAAGAAAGCCGTTCGTCCTTCGTACACATCGATCGCCATGGAGACGCTGGTCAAATTGGCTCGTGAAGACAAGCGCGTGGTCGCCATCACGGCTGCCATGTGCGAAGGTACGGGGCTGACGGCTTTTGAAAAAGAATTTCCGGATCGTCTCTACGACGTCGGCATCGCCGAGCAGCATGCGGTCACATTTGCGGCAGGACTTGCCGCCCAAGGCATGAAACCGGTCGTGGCGATGTATGCGACGTTCCTGCAGCGTGCCTATGATCAGGTCGTGCATGACGTCGCCACCCAGAATCTCCCGGTCGCCTTCTACATTGATCGAGGAGGACTTGTCGCGGAAGACGGGACGACCCATCACGGAGCCTTTGATTATGCTTATCTACGGCATGTTCCTAATATGGTCGTCATGGCTCCGAAAGATGAAAATGAACTGCAACATATGGTCAAAACCTGTTTGGAATTCAACGGGCCGATTTCCGTGCGCTATCCTCGTGGAGTGAGTCTCGGTGTGAAGATGGATCAGACCCCCCAAGCCTTGCCGGTTGGAAAGGGGGAGTTGTTGAAGGACGGAACAGACGTCGCCATCATTGCGATCGGTGTTTCGGTATGGCAGGCCGTCGAAGCAGCCGAACGGCTCAGCAAGGAAGGGGTCTCCACAGCTGTCGTGAACGGACGATTCGTCAAGCCGCTCGATCAGGAATTGATCGTCGGTCTGGCGAAGCGGGTACGCTACGTGGTGACGGTGGAAGAAGGTTGTAAGATCGGCGGATTTGGTTCTGCCGTGCTCGAAACTCTTTCGGAAGCCGGGGTGACGGAGGTGAGGACGAGGGTCTTAGGCCTGCCCGATTGGTACATCGAGCAGGGGCCACAGGATCTGCTGCGGGAACGGTATGGTTTGACGGCTGAGGGAATTTATCAAAGCGTGAAGGAACTCATCGGCAAAGCACCGGCCGTCAAAGCACCTCTCACCGGTGCAGCACTCGCCGGACACCTTCCTCACGGGGATGAGCAGGGTAGCTGACGAGTAAACCAGCGATGGAAAAGGCGGGCGACGTCGGATGCATATAGCAAGGCGAAAAACCAGGCAAATCTCCGTCGGGACGGTGAAGATCGGCGGCGATGCTCCGGTGTCCGTGCAATCCATGTGTTCGACGGACACGCGGGATGTGGCCGCGACGGTTGCGCAGATCCATCAGCTCGAAGCCGCCGGCTGCGAACTCATTCGCGTGGCTGTTCCCGATGAAGAAGCCGCTCACGTCCTGCCGCAAATCAAAGCGGCTATGACCGTGCCGCTGATCGCCGACATTCACTTTGATCATCGCCTGGCCTTGAAAGCCGCACACGTCGTCGATTGTGTCCGTATCAACCCCGGCAATATCGGCGCCTGGTGGAAGGTAGAGGAAGTGATCAAGGCTGTGAATGAAAGAGGGATTCCGCTCCGAGTCGGCGTCAATGGAGGGTCACTCGAACGACCCTTGTTGGAAAAGTACGGATGGCCTTCGCCCGAGGCGCTGGCGGAATCCGCCCTCAACGCCGTGCACGCGCTGGAAGATGTGGGCTTTACCAATATGAAGGTTTCTCTTAAGGCCTCGGATGTGCACCACGCCATCGATGCCTATTGGCTCTTTGCCCATCAGTCCGATTATCCTTTGCATATCGGTATCACGGAAGCAGGAACCACCATGACGGGGGCGGTGAAGTCTTCCATCGGCCTTGGGTACTTGCTTTCGCACGGAATCGGAGACACGCTGCGGGTGTCGTTGGCGGCGGACCCTGTCGACGAAGTCAAGGTCGGCTTTGAAATTCTCAAGTCACTTGAATTGCGTCATCGGGGCATTAATGTCATTGCGTGCCCCACGTGTGGGCGCGTCGAGATCGACGTCGTCCGCATGGCGAACGAGCTGGAAAAGAAACTCGGCCATATCAAGACTCCATTGAACGTGTCGGTACTCGGGTGCGTTGTGAACGGGATTGGAGAGGGGAAAGAAGCCGATATTGGAATCGCCGGTGGTGAGGGCAAGGGAATTTTATTCAAGAAAGGCAAGCTCGTCCGGAAGGTTCCGATGGAAGAGTTGATGGACACATTGATTCAGGAAGTGGAACTGCTGGCCAAGGAAAAAGAAGCGGAAAGCAACGGCGAAGCAATTGCGCCGGTTCCTTCAAATGGGTGGGAATCGCCGGCATCCCAGTCGGATCACCCTTCGACGCTGGGTAGAGAGATACCGGTCTTGCCTCATCGGTAGAGGCATTGCTGGCAGCGGCAACGACTCGTCCGCTGCCTCCCTCCAAGCTGTACACCCACCTCGCCAAGAAACGGTTGACGCCCTCCTGCGTGTCATGTATCAGTGCCGCTGAGCGATGGAATCGAAGTCGATCATTCACTGGATCAATGAATTCATCCGGTCCGCCCTCTTTGCTCGACTGGTGAAGGTCGGTCTTGCGGTTGCGGCCGTGGTGCACGGTTACATCATCTCATTTGGACGGTCATTTCACTTTCGTGACATCGATATCCATCGGGAGATCGGACGGCGCTTTCTCTCCGGCGAATACCTCTACGCCAACGACTACTGTTACATGTACCTGCCGACTACGGGGATCTATTTCGCTCCCTTGCTTGTCTTGGACAGAAATCCAAGTTTGGCTCTGCGTTATGCCGTCGCAGTCGGCTGCTTAGTGCTCACCATCATGCTGTTCCATCGCATGCTGTACGGCACGTCAAACTCCAGTGCGTGGAGCCGGCTGTGGGTCGGCGTAGGTGCGGGAGCGTTGACGCTGCAGTTTATCCTGAACGATTTGGACGACGGCGGCCCACATCTCTTGCTGCTGGGAATTCTATCCGGCGGGCTCTACGCGATCTGGGTTGGGAGGAAACGGCTGGGCTCCGCCTTGATCGGACTTGGGATCGTGCTGAAGATCACCCCTGCGCTCTTTGTGCTGCTGTTTCTTTGGAAGCGGCAGTGGCGGTTGGCCTTCTACACAGTGCTCGCGACTGCCTTTTGGATGGTGCTGCCCATTCTCTACATGGGTCCCACGAGTTGGTGGGATCATCATTCGGAATGGGCAAGGAACGCGGTGTTGTCTGTGATGGATCGGCAGGCCGAGGGCCGGCAAGAGAATGAGCTCCAGAAAGCCAACCTCTCACTCCGCCATACCATGCTACGATACCTGGTGACGTATCCGGCAACCCATCGGCTCCGGCAAGTGGACCAGAGCTACAAGCCGGTGCTGGATCTGCCGTCGCCGATCGCCAACGCAATCGTCGGAGTTGCGGCGGTCGGTATACTCGGTCTGTTCGCATGGTCCAGCAAGCAGCCGTATCAAGGGGTAGGAGATCCTGCATGGGCCCGGGAGTGCGCGGGTACGTTTCTCCTAGCCTTATTGTTTTCGCCCATCACTTGGGATCAGCATCTGGTCTGGATGATCCCGGCGGCCACGATCGTCGTGGCTGCCGCTGTGAAGCTGAACGGCGAATTGAGCCGTTTGGGGTATGTGATGTTGGCGGCATACATACTGCTGACCATCGTCCTCAATTATGAAGTCGTGGGCTCAGCGAGATGGGAAGCCCTGAAGAGCTACCACCATCTCGGTATCGCGATGCTGATTTTGTACGGATTACTTCTGAGCACTCAGCGCAGCTGGAATGATGCAGGCCCGCACCTAGAAAAGATCCTTTCCGGCTCTCCTCGTATGGTCAAGGAAATTTAGTTGATCTCCCTCAGCTGCACGTCCGCAACGCCTGCGCCACACTATTTCAGATGGTCTTGTGTTGTGTTCAGGAAAAAGAAGCGACTATAATGACGACTTCCGGGGCGCCGTACCCAAGTGGTAAGGGAGCAGTCTGCAAAACTGCGATGCAGCGGTTCGAACCCGCTCGGCGCCTCCAAACCGCACTTCGGGCGTACCGCTCGCTCTTTATCGTTTTATCGCCACAGACGCGAGCAGATAAACACATCCGGTGTTTGTTTTCCTCCTCGTGCGTACCCGCAGCCCTTCGAGCGTAGCCTCTCTTCTATTGATCCGCGTGATATACACCTCCAGAGTTCTGATTTGTTTACGCCCCATAGTTCGAAAATCTGGTAATGACGGTCCCCGTCGCAGTGAGAAAGGCCGAGTTCAGCTTCCTAGGCCCTACTGAAAATGGACTCATTGACGGGTGTAAATTCGAACGGACTCGCACATCGTGATTACCAAATTGACGAGCCCCGAGCTTGATGTTACAATCCCGAACATTCTTGTGCTTCCAAATGCAGCTACGGCTCGTAGCTGTTCATATATACAGGGTCGAAAGAATACCAACGCGAGCTAGTTAAGGAGAACGGAATGGCTGTTCCGATTTCCCAGATGTATACAGTGGCGAAGTATGTGCTCACTCAGAAGCTGAAGGGAGTGAAACGATATCCCTTGGTCCTGATGCTCGAGCCGCTCTTTCGTTGCAACCTGGCTTGCGCAGGTTGTGGGAAAATCCAGTATCCAGATCATATCCTGGACAAGCGGCTGACGCCGGAACAATGCTGGGCGGCGGCGGAGGAATGCGGAGCGCCCATGGTGAGTATTCCAGGGGGGGAGCCGCTCATACATCCTGAAATCTCGAAGATCGTCCAGGGTTTGGTGGATCGGAAGAAATATATCTATCTCTGTACGAACGCCATTCTCTTGGAGCGGAAGCTGGACGAGTATCAGCCGTCTAAGTTTCTGACTTTCAGCGTCCATATGGACGGGCTCAAGGATGAGCACGATTTGGCGGTCTGTCGCGATGGAGTCTATGATGTGGCAGTCAAGGCCATCAAAGCCGCACTGAAGCGCGGCCATCGGGTGACGACCAACACCACCTTATTTGATGACGCGAATCCCGAGCGGGTCAGGAAGTTTTTCGATGAAATGATGGCGCTCGGCGTCGAAGGGATGACCATCTCCCCCGGATATAGTTATCAGAAGGCTCCCGATCAGCAACATTTCTTGAAGCGGGCGCGAACGCAAGAGCTCTTCTCCAAAATCCTCACTCGCCCCAAGCCGGGGTGGCAATTCAATCAATCCCCGCTATTTTTGGATTTTCTCATGGGCCGGCGTGAGTATCAATGTACGCCATGGGGAAATCCCACCTACAACGTCTTCGGATGGCAGAAGCCCTGCTATTTGCTCCAAGAAGGGTATGCGGCGACCTTCCGAGAGCTGATGGAATCGACAGAGTGGGAAAACTACGGGACCGGTCGAAATGAAAAATGTGCGGACTGTATGGTCCATTGCGGCTATGAGGCATCCGCGGTTGAAGATACGTTTAGTACGGCTTCCGGATTCGCGCGGACAGCCAAGCTGACGCTGATGCCTACATCCCGTTGATCGGTACCGTTCGACTTTAACCCGCAGTTCCTACGATGTTTCGGCTTCACGAATACGGTTAACGGCTCATTCAATGACCGATACGAAGAATCATACGGTCGATGCCTGGACTTCTTTGGAAGGGCGAGTGTTCAAGCCGACCTCTCCGGCGGAGATAATGGAAGCCGTCGAGCTTGCGTTCGACTATCGTGGCGACGTGACGTTGACGCTGCGTTCGGGTGAGTCCGTCACCGGATATATCTATAATCGCCGAGTCGCCGTCAGCGATCCTTATCTTGAACTGTTTGCTGCCGATCGTCCGGAAGCTCGACGTATTCTCTACTCGGACATCGCCACGATGGCATTCACCGGCGAAGACACCGCGAACGGAAAATCATGGGAAGCGTGGGTATCAAAAAAAGAGTTCGAACGTCGAGCCGAGGCCGCGAAGATAGAAGCGGACGCCCGCACGAAGGGGTATCTCTAAATCCGTTGTAGGCTTTCGGTAATCGGAAGATGGAACGGCGCCGAGCCGTTCTTCTGCAAGGCAAACTCGCCTGCCTTTTCATTGACAAAGATGTAGTGCTGTGCTAGAAACGCCTGCCCGAATGCAGCGTGCCGGTGGCACCGCGGTGTGCCTTTCTTCGTAAGGAGCGAGCGACGAGTCAGCGATCTAGTTTGAAGCTTGGCAGGCAAAGTCCCGCAGGACTGGTTATCCTAGCTTGCTGTCTCGTAATGAACGTTACGGTTCTACCTGTGGCTCAAGCCACACATGAAGCAGACCATCGCTTTATGGTGGAGGGGTACGTTTGCGGACCAGACGGGAAAGGGTTTTCAAATACAGACGTCCTCATTAAGGACACCAGGATTTCATACGGCCAGGTCGTGCGTACGGATGGGGACGGCTACTACAAAGCGACATTTCATCTGCACAACGACAATCTTGGTGATCCCATTCTGGTGGAAGCCAGGGGAGAACAGCAAAACCTTAAGGTCGTATTCGACCCAAAAGACCTTGAAAGTGAACGAAAGATCAGAGTTAACTTTGGAACCGGTTGCGATGTGACTGGTCCTCCTCTTTGGGTTTGGTGGGGAGGTGGAGCGGTAGTTGCTGCGGTAGGTACGATAATCGGGATGAAACTTGTCCGTTCTCAGCGGAGGCCGGAGAAGGACAAGGGGAAATCACAGAGGCAGAGAAAAACATAATCGCCGATGACGGGCCTTGGGGACTGCGGGGTGCCTCGCCGAATCGGTCGATAGGTGGGGCGAGGGCCGTTGTGCTGAGCTGTCAAGAATGGTGTATCTGGAACGCTTTTGTTGGGGTGGAGCCGCCTCGACAGAAGCGTTTTTTGTTGTCAGTCCCCTTAATTAACGTTGAAGTCGCACGGCACTCCCGCTGACTACGTGATGGATTGTAATGAACATGAATAGGGCTTGGGTCCGCGCAGTGTTAACCATAAGTCTCGGGCTATTGTCGAGTTGTGGCGGAGAGCAAGTCGAAGGGCCGATCGTGCCGCCGCCTCCGGCACCGGCTGAATACGCTGATAAGCATATGCCGCCAGACTGGTGGGGGGATGCCCAGAAGGTTGAAGAGGGGCGCAAGCTATACGTGGGTGAAGCTAATCCCGACGTGAACTGCGCCAGCTGCCATGGGAAAGACGGAAAGCCTGTCAAGGCGGGGGCGACGGATTTCCGCAACCCTGAACGCATGAAGCTCTATTCCGATTCCGTGTGGTTTTGGCGCATTTCCGAAGGGGTGCCGAACACGAAGATGAAAGGCTGGAAGAGTAAGCTCTCAGAGGATGATCGATGGAAGTTGGTTCTCTATGAACGGAATTTTGCCTTGCTCGGGAAGACATGGAATGAAGAGATGAAGCAGTGGGGAGATGCTGGAGCCAAATGACCGTAGGGTTCAGGGAGCCGGGAGATCTGCGATATTCCGCCGAGCAATAAGCCATTGATGGGGCAGAACGGTCGTGCATTGCATGGAGTCTGGCATTCTCAGTCGTGGTCGTATCGCGTTCAGTGATATGAAGCGTTCTTGTCGCAGGTGATCCGATTACCTTCGGCAAATACCGTATGTAAACAAGATCGTCAACTGGCGTCTAAAGTAGGGGGCATCGAGGCATCGTGAAAAAACTGTGGAGCGGTCTCCTGGCTCTCGTTGTGTTGTTTTCCCTGTGTGTGGCTGCCGCCGCCACTGTCTTCGCTCAGGACGTTGGGGCGTCTTCGGTAGAGTTTCCGTATACGGGCAACCGGACGGCTGTATGGGTGGTCGCTCAACTCCATATCTTATTTGCCGCATTTATTCTCGGTGCGCCGAGCTTCGTCGTCATTTCAGAATGGTTGGGTTACCGTAAGCAGGACCCGCGATATGATCGTCTGGCTAAAGAAATCACCAAGGTGACGGTCATTCTCTTCAGCATGACGGCGGTGACGGGGGGATTGTTCATTTTCGTTCTTCTTGCCGCGTATCCTCAGTTTACGACCTCGTTCATCAATCAATTCTATATGGTTTTTGCCGTCCTGTATCCGGCGCTGTTTATCGCTGAAACGATCCTGATGTACGCGTATCTCTACACCTGGGATATCTGGAAGGGCGAAAAGAAGGGGCGTCATATCGCTCTCGGGGTGCTCTTGAATCTGGTGTGTCTGCTCATCTTGTTTGTGATCAACGGTCCCACGTCGTTCATGAACACGCCGCCGAAGGCCGAAGGCATTTCGCCGCAGGATTTCATCGCCACCGCTACGTTATGGGATAAGATCGCCAACCAAAGCTGGTTCCCCTTGAGCCTCCATAGGATCGACGGGAACCTTGCGTTCGGAGGGTTTATCGCGGGCATGATTGCGGCTTACATGTATATGGGTTCAAAAACACAGGAAGATCGAGCCTACTATGATTGGATGGGCTTCGCCGCCATTTGGATCGCCGTAGGCGGGTCGCTCCTGCAGCCGTTCACGGGACTGCTGCTGGCGTATGAAATGTGCGATTATGATTTTTCATTTTGTCCTTATATGATGGCCGATCAGCTTTCCATGTTTTTCGAAATGCAGGGCGTGATGATCGGACTCTTGTTCTTGGCCATCAATTACTATAGTTGGCTCAGCGTCAAACGGATCGAAGGGGCGCAAAATGTTCGGATGACCATCTTGGCTCCTATCGTCTTGGTGATGCTGCTTCCCGTCACGATGTGGGTCATGAACAACTATTGGATCCCCGATCCGATGTCCCTGGCATTCCTGCTGCCGCTCACGTTGTCGCCATTCTTACTGGGCCGGTTCATTCCAATGACCGTCTCTGCGCGGACTGTCATTAAGATCGGCTTTATTGTCATGCTCGTGAGCGACGCGGTTTGGCTCACCCCAGCCGGCTTCGTGGCTACCGGTACCGATATGCCCGATGAGCTGAAATTGCCGGAAGGGTGGGACTATCTGTCGTCGATGCCGGCGAAGCTCTCGGCAATCCTGACGTTGGTATTCGTGACGGTCGTCAATTACGCACTGTACAACCGAACCATCAAGCAAGGCACCATTCTGTGGGGAAAAATCGATTTCGTCTCGCAGTTCGTTCTGATCTTCTTAGCCTTTACCTCAACGTGGATCATGGGCTTGATGGGAGCCGTGCGGTCGCTGCTGAAGAAATATTTCCACACCTATAGTTTGGTATCGGACCTCAGCGCGGAGTCGTTTACTCCGACGCTTTCGTATTCCGCATGGTGGATTACGGCAATCACCGTGTTTTTCATAGCCATCGTCAGTCTGGCTGCGCTGGTGGCTCTGCGTCCTTCTGTTTCGGCGGTACGAGAGCCTGAAGGGAGTCCGGTCCCCGTCGCGGCCAAGTAATGACAGCAGGGGGTGCCGACTGAGGCAACGAGAATTCATATGGGAAATATATTGAAGAAATTAGGCATCGGATTGGCGGTTGGCGGGGTGCTCGTCGGTATCGCGCGCTCACAGGAAGTGCCGGCGGACTTTCAGGTACTGTTCTTCGTCATCTCGCTGATTGGGGCGATCGTCTTCATGCTGCTGGATGCGCAGCCCGTCGGAACCATGAACGGCGGGAAGTCGGCCTTCGCAGTGACGGCGTTTTGGATTCTCATCGTGACGGTCTGTGTCGCCGGAGCATCTTTGCTGCCGCAGTTCGATCCTGAAGACGAAAAGGCAAAGATCGGCAAACTTCTCGATAAGGAGCGAAAGCAGTCGGCGCAGGGCAAGGCCGAAGAATTGATCGCTCGTGCAAAGGCCCTCGATGAACAGGTCAAAGCCCTTGAGGAGCGGCTCAAAGGTATAGGCGCGGGTCAGACTGCGACGGCTACCACGGCGCCTGCGGGGGGAGACAGGCCTTCGACCGCAGGCAGCGGAGGGGGCGGCGCTTCCGGCGATGTAATGAAGATCGGGGAGGAACAGTGGCAACTGCAGGAATGCTACAACTGCCACAAGCTCAGGGGTGAAGGTGGAAAGAAGCGCGGTCCGGAATTGGATAACATCGGGTCGTTGATGACCGTCGAGGAGATTCAACAGAAAATCGCGGACCCCAAGAGCTTTATGGCGGAGGGGTATGACAAAGAATGGCAGAAGGGCATCATGCCCAACAAGTTCAAAGACCTCATGGATCCTAAAGAAATGCTGGCACTCGCCACCTGGTTGGGTAGTTTCAAGAATACCTCGGTGAATACCCCCAAGCCGATCAAGAAAAGCTGATGCTGCAACCGAAGCTGAAATCCAAGGTCCGATGCACCGACCTCGACATCGGCGAAGTCTCGAAGGTCGTGCTCGATCCACTGTCCCACGAGATCAGCCACATCGTCGTGTCGATGAACGGCAGCGGTGAACGCCAGGTCGCGATGGGCCATGTGCAGGCTGTGACGGAAGAATTCGTGCAACTACGGGCGCCCTCAGCGGATATTTTGGCGTTGCCGCCGTTCAAGCGGGAAAACTACGTCACGACCCACGAGGTGGAGATTTCCCACCTCGAAGACAACCTCCATGTGACACCGGGCGAGGTGTTGGTGCCCTTGCCCGATCTTGAGAAGAACGTCAAGCGCCGTACGTTTTTCATGAATTTCACGCATGTCATCGGGTTCTTGATCGGACTTCCGATCGCGTATCCCATTCTTCGTTTTCTCATGAAACCGATGTACGCGGATTTCGACAACCAGTGGTTGCAAGTGGGAAACGTGAGCAAGATCAAGCAAGAGGATGTCGGCGTGCAGTTCAAGTACAAGAAAAAGGTGAAAGAAGCCTTCATGCCGGAGTCCGAAATCGACAAGAACGTCTGGATTCTCCGGGCGTCCCCGGAGCTTCTCGAAAAAGTTTACAAAGACAAGGACATGGAGTTCCGCGATTCCAAGGGGAAGACGATCTGGACCAACAAGAAAGAGGTTCCCTACGTCGCGTTTTCCGGCAAGTGCCCGCATTTGGGCTGTGGATTCAAGTGGCGACAGCATAAAGCTCTCGGACAAGTGTTTCTCTGCCCGTGCCACTTGAGCATCTACGATGCATCCGGCAAAGTCCTCGACGGCCCCGCCCCGCGAGGCCTTGACGCGTTGCCCGTCAAGGTTTCTTCAGGGGGAGAGGTGGAGATCATCGATATGGAGTTCAAGGCCGGGACGAAGTCGCAAGTCCGGATCGTGTGAGAGCTGGTCGCATGGATATCAAGCAATCTTCTCCTGCAACGGTTTCCGATCATCAGCCCAGCACGATTGAAAAGCTCGTCGCGTTCCTTGATGAACGTGTCGGCCTCAAGGAAATGCAGGCGAAGATGCTGAACGAGCCTATCCCCGGCGGCTCCCGTTGGGCCTACGTGTTCGGGTCCGTTCTGTTGTTTATCTTCGCCATGCAGGCGCTGACCGGAATGTTGCTCATGTTCTATTATGTGCCCACCGCCGACCATGCCTATGACAGTACCCAATATATCCTTCATGAGGTCGACTATGGATGGTTCCTGCTGAGTTACCATTTTTGGGGCTCCAGTGCGATGGTCGTCTGCGTCTTCGCCCACATGTCCCAGGTGTTTCTCTGGGGTGCATATAAAAAGCCACGAGAATTGCTGTGGCTTGTGGGGCTGGCTTTGTTTGGTATCGTGATCACCTTCGGCTTTACGGGTTATCTGTTACCCTGGGACCAACGGGCATTTTGGGCCACGATCGTAGGGGTCGAAATCCTGGATAAAATCCCGGTTATCGGGGATTTCATAGCCCGGTTTTTGAAAGGCGGACCGACTCCCGGTCAAATGACCTTGAGTCGATTTTTCGTCCTCCATGTGATGATTCTTCCGGCGGCGCTCATGGCACTGGCCGGATTGCATTTATTCCTCTTTCGTGTCGCCGCCCCCGCGGGACCATTCCGCGGTACGGTCGAAGAAATCAAAGCTAAGACCGACTATTTCTTTCCCCGCCAAATTTGGAAAGATATCGTCGGGATGGCGTTCGTCTTCCTTGGTATTTGCGCCTTAGCCCTCTGGGAGCCGGTCGTCTTGTTGGATCAGGCGACGCCGGACCCGGGCGATTACCATCCCGAACCGGAATGGTATTTCCTGTTCTACTTCCAATTGCTGAGACTCAAGCTGTTTGCGGGGCAGTTCGGTCAATTCTTGGGGGCCGTGGCGTTGCCGGTCGTGTTCATGGCGTTGCTCGTCGCCCTCCCGTTTTTCGACAAGGATCCTGAGCGGAATATTTTCAAACGACCGATCGCCCTGATCAGTTGGATCGCCATCATGGTGGTGATCGTATTATTCACGGTGGCGGCGGTCATCAACCGCGAGTTTCTGGACTGATCCTCTTTCACGTTGGCTATGGCTGAAGAACGCGAATCGATGTCTCCGACGAAGATAGGATTTGGAATCCTCTGGCCCGCTTGTTGGACCGGCATTCCCATTAAAGCGGTGTTTGTGGTTCTTGCCATGACGATGGGCCTGGTGCATTTCGAAGGGAGGTTCGGTCTGGCCTTGTTGATGCTGTTGGCCAGCCCCGTCACAGTGTTCGCCGCTCCCATCCTCATGGCCGTGTATGACACGCACTTTGGGGAAGGGATCGGGCTTCCGCTCATCTTCGGTGCGTCGATTCCCGTCGATATCTGGGCGCTGGGAGTCGTAGGCCAAACGTTTTTCCTCGAGCGCCTTCGAAAAGAACCGCCCCATGATGGGCTGGGTTTTGCCATTTGGTGGAGAGCGGCGCTCATCGGGACCTTTTTTCTCCCGCTTCTCTGGTGGATCGTCAGCCATGTGACGGAGATCGCCATTTCTGCATCGCACTCCATGGCCGAAATGGAAAGCATGAGGCATATCTTCGACACCGGTCTTCCGGTCGCGGAACGAATCGGTCTCGAGCTGACGATCTGGGGATCCATTTCGTCCGCGGTCCTGTTGACCTTGGCGGTGATCGGTGTATCCATCCTTGGGCAGATCATCAGGCGCATGGCGGAAAACGCCCGTCCGGCGCCTGAAAATTATCAGGGGCTCATAACCCGCTGGGACTTAATGCGAGTCCCGGCCGATCAAGGATTGCTGTTGGCGACTGTGGCGGGAATCGGGGTCGTGCTGTCGCTCATGTTCTGGACCATCCTTCCGGTGACGACGCCGCATCCCCATGAGTGCTGTAAGAAGCCCGACGCGCAGGCTGCACCGATATTCAAACCGGTCGAGTCATTGAACAAGAATGCACAGCGAATCGCGTCACTTGCGGCGCAAGTGGAGGCGATGGAACAGCAGAAGGCGGACACAAAGGGGCAGAAAGAAAAGGGCAAGGGGAAAATCGAAGGCGGAACGGCCAAAGACTCCTCTGCCAAGACGAAACCGTAACTTACGAGGTGATGAGGTGAGTGCCATACAACAAGGGGACGGAACGATTCAACGTGCTCTCCGGGCCGTCGAAGGTTGCAGCGGGTGGCTCGCAGGGCTCTTGTTGGCGGCCGGCTGGTTTGCGCTTCCTTCGATCGGTATCGCGGCGGAAGGTACTGGAGCCGGCCCGACGGAATATCGTGACATTCCCTATATCGGCGCTCGAAATCTTGTCTGGGTCGTCGCGCAGCTGCACTTGCTGCTGGCAGGGTTTGTCTTAGGTGTGCCGATCTTCGCGTGGCTGTGCGAGGTCATTGCCTGGAAGGGAGGGGAAAAGCGTTACGACAAGCTCGCCAAGGAATTTACCAAGCTCCTGACCTCGGCCTACGCTACAACCGCTCTGTTCGGCGGCATCCTGTTGTTTCTGTTGGTGGCGTTCTATCCCAAGCTCATGAATTATTTGACGGACGTCTTCTTCCCGTCTTTTTTACTCTACTGCCTCCTGTTCCTGCTCGAAACCGCGACGCTCTATCTCTATTGGTACGGGTGGGACGCCATGCAGTACGGCAAGAAGAAAACGTTGCACGTATTTCTAGGGTTCCTCCTCAACTTCTTCGCCGTGTTCATCATGATCGTGCCCAATGCGTGGGCCACGTTCCAGGCCAGCCCCGTCGTGATTTCCGAAGGCACGGCTATTGAGCGAGCCTGGGCCGCGACATGGAATCCGACCTGGTGGCCGATCAACATCCATCGGTTCATCGCCAACGTCGTGCTTGGCGGGTACATTTGTGGAGCGTATGCCGGAGTGCGGTACTTGTCGGTCAAGAGTACCGAGGATCGGGAACATTACGATTGGATGGGGTATGTCGGTAACTTTATCGGGGTGTTCGGCCTGTTGGCCCTGCCGTTTGCCGGCTATTGGCTCATGCGGGAAATTTACCAGTACAACCAGCAGATGGGCATTACGTTGATGGGTGGATTTCTGTCCTGGCTTTTCATCATTCAAGCCATGTTGATCGGGGTCCTGTTCATGGGTTCGAACTATTACTTCTGGCTGGGGATTACCTATCGCATTCCCGGATCGATGGCGAAATATCGGCGACCGATGCTGTGGATGCTGATTAGTCTGCTGTTCTGTCTCGCGGTGTGGATGACGCCGCACTCGCTCGTGGCCAGTATCGAAGAAGCTCAGAAAATGGGAGGGGCTCACCATCCTTTGCTCGGCGTCTTGGGCGTCATGTCGGCCAAAATGACGGTGTCGAACCTCATGATTCTCATTACCTTCATGAGCTTCGTCATGTATTGGCGTGCAGGAAAACAAGATACCGCCGGCTGGGCGAAACTGGGCAAAGCCGT
Organism: uncultured Nitrospira sp.; assembly: GCA_964465695.1. Classification (GTDB taxonomy): domain Bacteria; phylum Nitrospirota; class Nitrospiria; order Nitrospirales; family Nitrospiraceae; genus Nitrospira_D. The sequence goes on along the minus strand of CAYXKP010000003.1, from coordinate 2,777 downwards.
CATGGGCGCCGTCTTGGTGCTGGCCAGCCTCGCTGTGATCGTTCTCGGTGTGTGGGGGTACTTCGTGCCGGCGATCGTCCGCATCAATTATTTCTCCACGTCCCAAGTGTTGATCGTGATCTTCGTCATACTGACCATCACGCCGCTGACCGCGCTGTTGCTCAAGAGCGCCAAGACCACGACGGAAATGGTCTGGGGCAGTATGCCGCCGCGGGCCGGATATGCGCTGGTCCTCAATGCCGTGATGGTCATCCTCCTCATGACGTTGATGGGCTACGCGCGCTCTTCGTCCCGCGTCCATTGGCACGTGTATGGGGTCATGCGTGATTCGTCGCCCTATGCCTATTCACCGGCGCTCGGCAGCGCGTCGCTGATCATGGCCTTCTGCACGTTTTTCTTCTGCATCCTCGTGGCGTTTATCTTCTGGGTCGCCACGATGGGGGATAAGTACAAAGGTGCTGAAGGAGAGAGAAAAGGAGAGCTGCCGCACGGCATTCCGGCGATGGCCGGAGGTGCGCCGGAGGAACGGCGACAGGGATAACGAGGTTCTGAATGTTGAATCGCCGGTCACGGAGCACAAGGTAACGCTACAAACTCAGCAGAGGGGCTATGAGCGAAGTCGCACAACTACAATTGATCGCGCTGTCAATCGTCGGGATCGGGATTCTGATCCTTCTCTTTATCAAGGCCACTTTCGTCCGCGTGACGGGGTTTGTGTTCATCGTACTGGGGCTGTTTTCCCTGATGTCGCTCGCCGTGCCGCAGATGGCGTCTTTGCCACCGGCAGAGGAAAAGATCGACCTCGCAAGCATCAAGACCCCGACCGACATCGCGGCGATCGGACAGACGGTGTTCTTCAGTAAAGGTCAATGCGCATTGTGCCATTCCATCGGCCCCAGTGAATCGGCCCGTTGCCCTGATTTGAAAGGCATCGGCGCGAAACTGAGCAAAGATTTCCTCTACGAAAGTCTGACGGATCCTCAGGCGTTCGTGTATCAGGATTACCGCCATGGAGGCGTGCCGAAGGAATACCCGGCGACGATGCCCGCGATCAATAAGGACCCGATCGGGCTCTCGAAGAATGAAATCATGGCCGTCATCGCCTTTCTGCAGCAAATGAGCGGGGAGCCGATCTCCGTCAGTCTGTCCGACCTCGAGATACCCGGTCAAGCGCCGTCGGCTCCGGTCAAAGCAGCAGGATCCGCCTTGATAGCCGACGCACACCACTAGGAGGGACGTATGGGCGCGTTAGGTAAGCCGATCATACTCATGGTAGCGATGTATGTGTTCCTGAAGTTTGTGCTGCCCTACATACCGGGCTCTGCGCCTCTTCCCTCCAGCTTGATTTTCCTCTACCTCGTCCTGACGGCGTCGGGCATCGTGATCTTCGAGACCTTGAGCGGGGAATCCAAAGATGCCTTCTGGGGACCGATCCAACGGTTCCTGACCGGAGAGAATATCGGAGGGCTTCAAGCGCTGCGATATGGTGTGCTCATCCTGTTCCCGCTACTGGTCGGGTGGCAAACGTACGACAGCACAGCGGTCGGCGATCTTCCACCGACGGAGAGCAGAACCATTCACCCTGCGCCGCCCGGAGAATACACCGGCCTCTCGAACCCTGTTCCTAAAACCCCTGAAAATATCATGCAGGGGAAGGGGTTCTATGCGGCTTTTTGTTCTCCCTGTCACGGCGGGAACTTTGACGGCAAGGGACCGGCCGCTCGTGGGTTTATTCCGGCGCCCGCCAATTTCGCCGATCCCACCACCATTGCCATGTTGCAGGAAAGCTATTTGTTTTGGCGTATTAAAAAGGGCGGAGTCGGTCTCCCGATCGAAGGGGCGCCCTGGAAATCCGCGATGCCCCGTTGGGAAGTGGAATTGCCGGACGAATGGATCTGGAAGATCATTATGGGCGAATACGATGGCGCCCACCAATCCCCACGAACTTGGGAGTAAGGCGAAGAACGGCGTGACGGGTCGAGCAGGAATGTTGACTAACTAGTTTCCCCGTATTGAAGCGGAAGACCGTAAGGCCCGAGAGGGTTCCACAACAGCCTGCTAGTTATGTAGGGAGAGCGAGGCCAGCATGAAACCGGCGATTCAAATGATAAAACAGGTTCTGCGCGGTGGCGCGGCAGTGATGGTGAGTCTGATCATCGGCGGCGCCTCTCTTACGTTCGCACAAGAAAGCGTGTCGGTTCGGGCGGCGCTCGTGACCGGTGAACTCCCCCTTGACGATCCGAATGCCGCAGCCTGGACCAGCGCGGCACCGGCGTCATTTCCGATGTCCCCACAGGTGCATTGGCCGAACCGCATTCAAGAAGTCACCGTCAAGGACGTGGCCGTCCGTGCGCTGCACGATGGGAAACAGGTCGCCTTTCTGGTGGAATATGCCGATCCCACGCAGGATCCGGACGACGGGGCGGCACTCGAATTCATGGTCGGGGACAAGAAGGCGCATTTTGCCCATGGTCAACCGATGCTGCAGGTCGAAGGCGGGCCGGTTAATATTTGGTTCTGGAAAAACAAAGCCGGCAAGGCGGTTGATATGAGCGCGAAAGGCTTCGGCACATTGAAACCGCAAGCGCATCAAGATGTGAACGCGAAGGGAGTCTACTCAAACGGCACGTGGAAAATCGTCTTTTCCCGAACGCTCGCAACCGACCATCCGGAAGAAGATGTGCAAATTACACCGGGACAATTCATCAGTATCGCGTTTGCGGTATGGGATGGACGAAAAGACGCTGCGGGTGAGTTGGTCGAAAAGGGATCTCAAA
>CAYXKP010000002.1:27401-75472 GCA_964465695.1 uncultured Nitrospira sp. | reverse complement strand
GTGCCGGGCGTCGCCGGCACCTGGAAGGATTTGACCGACAACGTCAATGCGATGGCCAGCAACTTGACCGTGCAATTGCGGGACATGTCCAAAGTCGCGACGGCCATCGCCACCGGCGATTTGACACGCAAGGTGACGGTGGAAGTCCGTGGGGAGATTTTACAAATCAAAGACGTCATCAATCTGATGGTCGATCAACTCGGCGGATTCGCGTCGGAAGTCACGCGCGTGGCGCGGGAAGTGGGAACGGAAGGCAAGTTGGGCGGCCAAGCCGCCGTTCCCGGGGTGGCGGGAACCTGGAAAGATCTCACGGAAAGCGTCAATCTTCTTGCCGCCAACCTCACGACGCAGGTGCGCGCCATCGCCGAAGTGGCGACCGCCGTGACTCAGGGAGACTTGACCCGCTCAATTCAAGTTCAGGCGCGCGGAGAAGTGGCCGAGCTGAAGGACAATATCAACGCGATGATCCGCACGCTTCGCGCCACGACCGACCAGAACACGGAGCAGGATTGGCTGAAAACCAATTTGGCCAAGTTCACCCGTATGATGCAAGGTCAGCGTGATTTGGTGACCGTGGGCCAAATGTTGCTGTCGGAGCTGACTCAACTCGTCAACGCGCAGTACGGCGTCGTGTATCAGATGGAAACGATGGACGGCACGTCGATGCTCAAGCCGTTGGCGAGTTACGCGTCTGGTGAACCGTTGGACAGGGTGTGTGACATTGCCCTGGGGAACGGGCTGGTCGGTCAGTGCGCGTTGGAAAAACGCCGGCTGCTGTTGACGGACATTCCTCCGGACTACGTGACCATCCGATCCGGTTTGGGGCAGGCCACCCCGAGGACACTGGTCGTGTTACCCGTCTTGTTCGAAGGCCAGACCAAAGCGGTCATCGAATTGGCGTCTCTGACGGAATTTACGCCGGCGCATCTGGCGCTGATCGGGCAATTGACCGAAACCATCGGAGTGGTCGTGAATACGATCGAAGCGACGATGAGAACCGAGGGATTGTTGCAGCAATCCCAAAAATTGGCCGGCGAGCTGCAAACGCAGCAGGGAGAGCTTCAGCAAACCAACGAAGAATTGGGCAAGAAGGCCCAACAACTGGCGGAGCAGAACGCCGAAGTGGAACGCAAGAATCATGAGATCGAGCAAGCCAGACACGCATTGGAGGAAAAAGCCGGTGAGCTCGCCCTCGCCTCGAAGTATAAATCGGAGTTTCTCGCCAACATGTCCCATGAGCTGCGAACGCCCCTCAACAGCATTCTCATTCTGGCGCAGCAGCTCGGCGACAATCCCGAGCGCAATCTCACTCCGAAACAAGTGGAGTTCTCCAAGAACATCCATGCGGCCGGGGCGGATCTGCTCAATTTGATCAGCGACATCCTCGATCTCTCCAAGATTGAATCGGGGACCGTAACGGTGGAGCCGGAACAGGTGCCGTTTATGCGAGTTCGCGAAGCGGCGGAGCGCAGCTTCCGGCACGTGGCCGAGTCGCGCCACTTGGCATTCAACGTGGAAATTGACGCGACGCTTCCTCGGAGCATGGTCACCGATTTCAAGCGGTTGCAGCAAGTGTTGAAGAATTTGTTGTCCAACGCCTTCAAATTCACTTCTCAGGGGCACGTGACCTTCCGCATCAGGCGGGCGATCGCCGGGTGGAGTTTGGACCACCAAATCCTTACCAGGGTGCCTTCCGTAATTGCGTTCGAGGTGCAAGACACCGGCATCGGCATCCCGCAAGAGAAGCAAAAGATCATCTTTGAGGCGTTTCAACAGGCCGAAGCCGGCACCAGCCGGCGGTACGGAGGCACCGGTCTCGGCCTCGCCATCAGCCGGGAATTGGCCATGCTTCTGGGAGGAGAGATCCGGCTCAACAGCGTGCCGGCGGAAGGAAGCACCTTCACGCTGTATCTGCCTGAAGCATACATGGGAGACGCGGGCGGTTCCGTTCGAGGGGATTCCCGATCGAGCCGGCCGGCTTCTTCGCTGGTTCAACAAGTGCTGGTTCAACAAGCCGAGCGGTTCGACGATATCCCCGATGATCGTGAAACGTTGGTTCCCGGCGAACCGACGATCTTGATCGTGGAAGACGATCCTCATTTCGCGAGAGTGCTGCTGGGTTTGGCCCGCGAGAAAGGCCTCAAGGGGGTCGTGACCGCGCACGGGCGGTTGGCGCTTTCACTGGCCCGCCAATATAACCCGCTCGCCATTACGCTCGATATCTTCCTTCCGGACATGTTGGGCTGGACGGTGTTGAGCCATCTGAAACAGGATCCGGAGACCCGTCACATCCCGGTTCAGATCTTGACGGTCGAAGAAGAGCGTATACACGGCCTGGGCCACGGCGCCTACGCCTATATTTTAAAACCGTCGACGACGCAAGAGTTGGGAGACGCGCTCGATCGATTGATGGCGTTTTCACAACCGCGCCGCAAGCGGCTGTTGCTGGTGGAGGATAACGAGATCGAACGCCAAAGTTTGTCGTTGCTCCTTGGGCATGACGATGTGGATATCACGACGGCCGCGGACGGCGCCCAGGCTTGGGAGGCGCTGACGCGGCAACCGTTCGACTGCGTCGTGCTTGACCTGCGGCTTCCGGACATGTCGGGATTCGACATTCTGGAGCGCCTTCGACAGGAGCCGCCGCTCCGGGATGTGCCGGTCATCGTGTTTACCGGAAAGGAATTGACCGACGAGGAGGAACTGCGGCTTCGGGACTTGTCCCAAAGCATCGTGCTCAAAGGCGTGCAGTCGCCCGAGCGGTTGCTGGATGAAGCGACGCTCTTCCTCCATCTCCTCACGGCCCAATTGCCGCCGGACAAGAAGGCGATGCTCCAACGGGTTCGGCAAAGCGACGACTCGCTCATCGCGAAGAAAATCCTGGTCGTGGACGACGATGTCCGCAACATCTTCGCGCTCACGAGCTTGCTCGAACTGCACGGCATGGCGGTCACGAGTTGCGAGACGGGACAGGAGGCGATCCAACAGGTCGAATCGGATCCCGATCTCGATATGGTGCTCATGGATATCATGATGCCGGAAATGGACGGCTATGAAACCATCCGTAGAATTCGCAGCAATGCGGCGCACCGGTTGCTCCCGATTTTGGCCTTGACGGCCAAGGCCATGAAGGGAGATCGAGAGCGGTGCCTGCAGGCAGGCGCGTCCGATTACATCGCCAAGCCCGTCAATACGGAAGAGCTGCTCGCTCTCATGCGTATCTGGCTCTTCGGCAAGAAGAAAGTGAAACGCTGACTCGGCTTGCATATGACTTCCTTCGATGAGCACGCCAAGAATATGAACAGCTCCTCTCAAGACATGCGTGACATCTCTGCTCTGACCTCTATCCCTGCGCCTATTCTGCTCGTGGATGACGATCCGAACATTCTCTTCGCTATGGCGGCCATTCTTGAGGGACCCGGCCGCACGGTCCTCACGGCGCAGACAGGCCAGGACGCGCTGCGTCATTTGCTGCGTCATGATTGTGCGGTCATTATTCTGGATGTCCGGATGCCGCACATGGACGGTCTTGAGTTGGCCGGTTTGATCCGCCGACGGGACCGGTCGCGCTTCACGCCCATCATTTTCCTCTCGGGCGTGGATACTATGGATGCCGACGTGGTGCGGGGTCTTTCGAGCGGGGCGGTGGACTACTTGGTGAAGCCGGTGCTGCCCGACATTCTTCGACATAAAGTGAGCGCGTTCGTCGAATTGTTTCAGCTTCGGGAATGGGCCAAGCAACAGGTTCAACGGCAAAGTGAAGAGCGATTTCGCCTGTTGGTGGAGGGGATAGAGGACTACGCCATTTTTTTAGTGGATACGGATGGAAACGTGGCGACATGGAACAGCGGTGCGGAGCGCTTGACGGGGTATTCCAGCGAAGAAGCTCTGGGCCGGCCCTTCGCATACTTATATCCTTCCGAAGAAGCCGCCTCTCGGCAACCGATGAACGACCTGAAGCAGTCCGTTGAGGTGGTCGCGGGACAGGCGGGGCGAAGAGAAATCGATCGGCAACTGATAAAAAAAAACGGCGTGCGCTTCACCGCGAATATCATGATCACCAGTCTTTGGGATGAGCGATCGGCGTCCCACGCCCATGCCGTCGTCATTCGCGATGTGACCGAGCGAAAGCTGGCGGAACAGGCCATGGCCCGCCTCGCCGCCATCGTCACGTCCTCGAACGATGCCATTCTCAGCAAAGATCTGGACGGGATCATCACGACCTGGAACGACGGCGCAGAACGGTTGTTCGGGTATAGGGCGGAAGAAATCGTCGGGCAGCCGGTGACTCGCCTGATCTTTCCGGATCGTGTGCAGGAAGAAGAGCACATCTTGGCCCGCATTCGACAGGGTGAACGTATCGAGCAACGGGAAACCGTCCGGCGGCACAAATACGGGCGGGCGATCGACGTGTCATTGACGCTGTCGCCTATCACGGATGCCGCCGGGAAGGTTCTCGGCGTCTCATCCATCGTGCATGACATCACGGAACGCAAACAAAGCGAGCGCGCGCTACGGGAAGCCAACAAAGAATTGGAGGCGTTCAGCTATTCGGTCTCGCACGACTTGAGAGCGCCGCTACGCTCGATCAACGGATTCTCCAAGATGCTGGTTGAAGACTTCGGCCCCTCCCTGCCGCAGGAGGCGCGCCGTTGCTTGAGCATCATTCAGAAGAACGCCGTTCGTATGGGAGAGCTGATCGACGACCTGTTGGAATTTTCGCGGCTTTCACGGTTGGCACTCGATCGACGGGCGGTGGATACCAGACGAGTGATTCGCGAGGTATGGCTGGAATTGCGGCGGGACGACCCCGACCGAGCCGCGCAATTGATTCTGGGTGATGTGCCGAAATGTTTGGCTGATCGTCGCCTGTTCAAACAGGTATGGGTCAATCTCCTCTCCAATGCGTTGAAATATTCCCGCCCCCGTCAAGAATCTCGGATCGAGATCGGCTGGCAAGAGGACGAGGAGCATCCCGGCAGCGTGGTCTATTGGATCCGAGACAACGGAGTGGGGTTCGATCAGCAATATGCGCATAAATTATTCGATGTCTTTCAGCGGCTGCATCGGGCGGAGGACTTCGAGGGAACCGGAGTGGGGCTTGCTCTCGTGCACCGAATCGTCCAACGCCATGGTGGACGGGTGTGGGCGGAAGGACGGCTGGACGAGGGAGCCACGTTTTATTTCACGCTGGAGAGGATTCATGAGCATGACCGTGCCCGACAACATTTCGGTCTTGTTGGTCGAGGATAACGACGAAGACGTCGAGCTGACGTTGCGCGTCTTTCGACAATACCATCTCGCGAACCATATCCACGTGGTGCGCGACGGGGCCGAAGCGCTGGACTGTTTGTTCAGCACCGGAGCGTACGTCGAGCGTGATTCATGCGCTCAAACGAAGCTCATCCTGCTCGACCTCAAATTGCCCAAAGTCGACGGCTTGGAAGTGCTGCGCCGGTGTAAATCGGATGATCGTACGAAATCCATTCCCGTCGTCATCCTGACCTCATCCCGAGAGGAACAAGACGTGGTGGAGAGTTATAAGTTGGGAGTGAATAGTTACATTGTGAAGCCGGTGGACTTCCATCAATTCGTCGAGGCCGTGAAGCAACTCAACTTATATTGGCTGGTTCTCAACCAGGGACCGGGGTGAAGAGTAATAGAGGCGGAGAAAGCACGCGATCGTATGGGAACGTGAACGTCGGATCGCCGGTCTTGTAGGAGGTCGTATGGGACAGCCGTTGCGCGTATTGTTGCTGGAAGATGTCGAAACGGACGCCGAGTTGATGGTGCGTGAATTGAAACGAGCCGGGTTCGATCCCGTCTGGGATCGCATCGACACGGAGGAAGAATTGCTCGCCCGCCTCGACGGCTCCTATGACTTGATCCTATCCGACAACACGATGCCTTCTTTTAGCGCCCTCTCGGCGCTCCAATGCCTGCGGGAGCGCCAGGTCGATATTCCCTTCGTCATCGTGTCGGGCTCCATCGGAGAAGAGCAAGCCGTCTCTCTGTTGCATCACGGCGCCGCCGACTATTTGATGAAGGACCGTACCGACCGTCTCGGCCCGGCGGTGGAGCGTGTGCTGGAGCAAAAGCGACTCCGCGACGACAATCGCAAAGCTCATCAGGCGCTGCAGGCCCGCACGGAGCAGTTGGTGGAGTCGCAGGAACGGCTGCGCGCATTGGCCAGCGACTTGACGTTGACCGAGCAGCGGGAGCGCCGCAAGCTGGCGGGCGATCTCCACGACTACCTCGCTCAAATGTTGGTCGCGGGCCGGATGAAGCTGCGGCGAGCCGCGGGGTTCATGACCGATCCATCGGGATCACAACTGCTCCAGGAATTGGACCATATCTTTCAAGATTCCCTGCAGTATACGAGGACCCTCATTGCCGATCTCGCTCCTCCCGCTCTGCAGGAGTTCGGCTTGACGCACGCGCTGCAGTGGCTGTCGGAGCACATGCGCGCTCATGGGTTGTCCGTTCGGGTGCAAATCGAGGCGGACGGCATCGACCTTCCGGACGATCAAGCGATTCTCGTGTTCCAGTCGGTGCGGGAACTGCTTTTTAACGTCGTCAAGCACGCTCAGGTCAAGACCGCGACGGTCATCTGGTCGATGTACTCGATCAACGAATTGCGCATCACGGTGGCGGACGACGGGAAAGGCTTCGATCGCGAGGCCGCGGTCGTCAGAAATGCCGACTCCGGACGTTTCGGACTATTCAGTATCGGCGAGCGTATGCAGGCCATGGGCGGGCGTTTTGAGGTGGAGTCGGCCTGTGGACAGGGGACCAGAGCGACAATGATCGTCCCGTACTGGCCCCCAACGAAAAGCTCCTCATCGCTCGCGGAAGACACTGCTCACGACGGACCGGCTCCGGAAGCCCTGTCGGCGGGGGGAGCAGAGCGACCACGATCTCCCAACGCCACGGAAAACGCCCCGTCACAAAGCGGGTCGGCAGCGAGGGAGATTCGTGTTCTGTTGGTCGATGACCATGTCATGGTGCGCCACGGCATCAAGAGTCTGCTCGACAGCCATGAAAATCTTCGGGTCGTCGGCGAGGCGTCGGACGGCCAGCGGGCGATCGAACTCACCAAAGAACTGCGGCCCGACGTCGTAATTATGGACGTGAATCTCCCGGTCATCGACGGCATGACCGCGACTCATCAGATCACGCGCGATTGTCCGGAGACCACGGTGATCGCGCTGTCGGTCCATGACGATCGTCATATCATGGAAACCATGCATGAGGCTGGAGCGGTGGCGTTCGTATCCAAAGGATCGTTGACGGAAGAACTGTATAAAGCGATCGAGCAGGCGATGCGACAACGTGAGGCCGAACAAGAGACCGCCTCCTGATCATGCTCAGGAGGCGGCTGATCTGAAGATATCTTGGCCGTGGTGAGGCGGTCCGCAAAAGCCGTCCGACGGTGTTCACGCGGGACACCAGTGAACATGATGTCGGCAGCGCCTACTATCGACGATTGTGCCACAGCCTCACGGCACAGGTCCTGTCCGTGAAGACTCATTTCATCAAGCTGCGGATCTATGCCGCCGCAGAAAGAATATCCGCTTTTCGCTCTTGCATCTGTCGGCCGAGAGTTTTGGTGTCGAGACTGATCCGGGCTTGGTTGAACAGTTCGTCTTCTTCTACGGAGACATGGTCGGTCACCATGTCCTGCAGTTCGACCATAGCCTGTCGAAATTCAGGAGAGGAAGCGTCCATCTGCCGCAGTCGCGTGATTTGATCCCGGACCATACGATGATCGTCATAGGCGGACGTGACGGTGTCTTCGGCCAATTGGTCGTCATCGGCTTCTTCCACGCTCTCTTCCGTCTCGTCACCTTCCGCCTCGATGTCTTCGTCGTCTATCGCTGAATCGAGTTCTTCGCTCGTCAGATCGTCGGTCTCTTCTTGCTTTTCCAATGCCGGATAGAACAGCTCTTCTTCAAGCGTGGCGTGGACCTCAAGTTCACGAAAAATCTCCTGTGCGACCTGCTGCTGACGCCCGGCGTCCACGTTCAGAAACTCATCGAACAATTTCTCGACCTTGCGATGATCGGCCTCCAACATTTGGATGGCGTCCGAGGGTTGCTTCTTTTTGGATCCCATGCGTGACGTGCCGGTACCGGTGTTGCGTTTAGCCATATCAGCCTCCTTTTGTGTAGTGGGGAATGCTTCGAAGCCGCGATCATCCGTTCAACCATTGACCACTGTGCCGCCGTTTGGATGGAGAACCTGCCCGGTCATATACGAGGCGTCGTCGGAAGCGAGGAAGACGTAACTCGGGGCGACCTCCTCAGGCTCGCCGGCGCGCTTCAACGGAACATCGGACCCGAATGTGGCGACTTTTTCCGGAGGAAAGGTGGATGGAATCAACGGGGTCCATATGGGCCCCGGAGCCACCGCGTTGACGCGGATTTTCTTTTCGGCCAACGCCAGTGAAAGCGAGCGGGTGAACGACACGATCGCCCCCTTGGTGGACGAGTAGTCGAGCAACTGAGGACTTCCCTTATAGGCGGTCACCGATGTGGTGTTGATGATACTCGCCCCTTCCGTAAGATGCGGCAGCGCCGCCTGGGCCATGAAGAAATAGGAAAAGATATTGGTGCGGAACGTGCGTTCGAGCTGATCCGGTGTGATCTTGTCCAGGCCGTCCTGAGGTTGTTGCTGAGCGGCATTGTTGACCAATATGTCGAGTCGACCCAGTTCCTGAAGGACCTGGCCGACGGCATGCAGGCAGTGCTCATTGCTGCCCACGTCCCCGGGGATGAGGAGACAGCGCCGACCCTCCTGTTCGACCAAACGTTTGGTGTCCTCCGCGTCTTTGTGTTCATCGAGATATGCGATGGCGAGATCGGCTCCTTCACGGGCGAAGGAAATCGCGATCGCGCGCCCGATGCCGCTGTCGCCTCCCGTGATGAGAGCGACCTTTTGATTCAGTTTACCTCTCCCGTGATGCTTCTGGTCCTCCGATTTCGGCTTCGGCGTCATCTCGGATTCCAGGCCGGGCTGTCGATGTTGTTGTTGAGCAGGGCGTTGTTGTTCCGGCATACGGGTACTCTCCTTTAGCTGGCTACTGTGTCATGTGTGTCATCGGGGAAGGAACTTCGAAGGAATAGCTGTCGCCGTGATCCAGGTAATGGACTTCGGTATCAAGACCCGCCCGGCGAACCTCGGCTTGAAAGTCCGACAGGGGCGATTTGAATACGGTGTAATCGTTGAAGTGAATCGGAATGGCGACTTTGGGCCGCAATAATTTCAGCAATCCCACGCCTTGTGTGTCGTCCATGGTGACGAGCAGCCCGAGCACGCTCGTGCCTCCCAGATGGATCAGCGCTTGGTCGATGGACTGATAGCGGCGCTTGATCTCCTCCAGCTTGTCATAGAGCAACGTGTCCCCGCTGATGTACAGTCGCAACAAAACTCTGTCGGCTTCCATGAATTCGAGCATGCTTCCCATGACCGGCGGTAACAGGCGGGACACCAGCCACGGTCCATGGCGCCCGGGCATGCTCGTAATCGTGAGCCGCACGTTGTCCCGAACGAAACTCGATTTACCCCACGTACCCAATCCGATGGAACGGAAAAATCCTTTGTCCGCGAGGGCGGCCGCGGCCTGGCTTGTCGTCACGATCGGCAGGGTGCGGTCGAGATCGCGCTGGACGCGCCGATCGAAATGATCCTCGTGCAAATGGGACAACAGGACGAAATCAACGGGCGGTAGGTCCTGCAAATCCATCGCCGGCTCGGTGACGCGCCGCGAGCGAAGCCCATAGCCCAAATGAACGTATTCACCTCGGTGCAGAAAATTTGGGTCGGTTAGAATCGTGAATCCTGCATAGCGGATTAACACCGTGGCGGTCCCGATAAATAGGACGGACCCGAGCCTGGAATCGCCGGGTCCGCCCCGTGATGGTAACTCCACTTGGATGGCCTGCGATTGGGTCATCGTGAGATTCACTTAGAAGCAGGTGGTTTCGTTCCTGCCACAACCATAGGCTGTGGTAGTACAGTGATACGAATATCTATTTACTTTTTACTTTCCTCCGGCTCCCTCCTGATCCCGTACCGCCGAAGATTTTTCGGCGCCCACATTGATTTCGGGACTGAACCCGGATCCTGATTCCCTCTGATCCGTGCTGAGAGGGTCGACCTTGCTGTCACTGGGCATCTCTCCTCTGCCTCCGCGCGTCACGATGCCGCCCGGGTTATCTTTTGTGATGACGGATGAATCTTGCCCGGTCTTGCTCGACGAGTCATGACCTTGCTTCATGGAGCCGCTCGAGCCGCCGGTGCCGCCGGATCCGCTTCCCATTGTTGCACCACCGGACTTGGATCCGCTCTTGGATTGATCGCCGTAAGAGACTCCGCCGCTCAATAGGAGTACCCCACCGATGATCAGTGCGCAGATGTGATTATGTCGTATGGTCATACCAATCCTCCTTGATGAAGGTAAAATGTCGAACTTGAGAAGAGCGTCACAACCAACATACAAACAGCTCTGCAAAAGGCAGACCCCTCCGCTCCATCTGTAGGAGCACGTTCTTCCACTAAAAACTATAGAGGTCTCTGCGATTGCTCGGTCAGGGGGTAAGACGACTGACCTTAAGACCGCGATGACGCAAGACAGGATGTCTTGACATGGACAAGACATCCTTGTTTAGGGCAATTCCACCAAAAGAGAACGATGGGCATTGAAAAGCCTGGGTATTGATAGGTTATTCCCGTCGCTTAGACAAACACGGCGCACATGACCGAGGTAAGGATCGTGAGACAACAGGTGGAAACACACGGCAGGCCGAAAGGCATTCAGTATGCATGCGCGTCGTCATCCATATTCGTGAGATCAGCTCCTCTCTATTGATATGAGACATTCAACCGACCGTTTGAAGGAATCAGTATCACCTCAGCTCAGGGAGTTATCTCGGCTTCCCAATCAGCCGATCTCCCGCGCTGTGGATTCGATCTTTGAACCGGGGCGCAATTGCTGGCGGGTGGAGACGGCGCGCCGCGCCGCTTGTCTGGTCGATGGGCAAGAGTACTTCACCGCTTTTCGAGAAGCCGCGGTCGCGGCGGAGCGCTCTATCTACATCCTAGGATGGGACTTCGATACGCGTATCCGCATGCTGATCGGTCGTGCGCCGGATGGGTATCCGGATCGCCTGGGCCCGTTTCTGGACAAGCTTCTCATGCGGCGAAAGAGACTGCATATCTACGTTTTGGTGTGGGACTTCCACATCATTTACTTCAAGGAACGGCAGTGGTGGCTTCCCACCGATCTCTTGTCGCACCGGCGTCTTCATTTCTGGAAGGACGGTACACATCCGGTCGGCGCTTCACACCATCAAAAGGTCGTCGTCGTGGACGATGCCGTTGCGTTCGTGGGCGGATTCGACTTTGCCCAATGCCGCTGGGATACGTCCGAGCACCGTATGGATCATCCGGACCGAAAAATGCTGTCCGACGATGCGCCGTGCCGCCCGTTCCACGACGTGCAGATGATGGTCGACGGCGACGCCGCTGCGGCGTTGGGCGAATTGGCGCGAGCGCGCTGGGAAACCGCCGCCGGCGAGCGGTTGGGACCGCCTGTGTCCGCAACAGCCGGCGATCCTTGGCCCGGCTCGGTCATACCCCAGTTTCAAGCCGTTCATGTCGCCATAGCGCGTACTTTGCCGCCTGCCGAAGAACAGCCGCCCGTGCAGGAAGTGGAGCGGCTGCTGATCGACCTGTTGCGAGCCGCCCGCCGATGGATCTACATCGAAACGCAGTACTTTACCTCCCAAGTCTTGACCGACGTGTTGGCGGATCTGTTACGGCGGGAAGACGGGCCGGATATCGTCATGATTCTGCATCCCAGCAGCGATGGATGGCTGGAGCAACATACGATGGATGTCTTGCGCGGGAGAGTGCTCAAACACCTCCGTGGCGTCGATAGCCGTCGGCGACTCGCCCTGTACTATCCCCGCGTGCCTGATGCGAAGGAACGGTGCATCAGCGTGCACAGCAAGGTCTGCGTCATCGATGATACGTACGTGCGCGTCGGTTCGGCGAATCTCAGCAATCGCAGCTTGAGATTCGATTCGGAATGCGATCTGGCCGTTGAGGCGTCGGGTGATCCGAGGGTCGAGGAGCAAGTCGCATCGTTCCGCAATCGTCTTCTTGGCGAGCATTTGGACGTGGCTCCGGAGGAGGTGGCCCGAGAGCTACGACGTCGTTCGAGACTGATCGACGCCGTGGAAGCGCTTCGCGGAAGAGATCGGACGCTTGAAGTGTTCGACAAAAATATTCCGGAAGCGCTCGATGAGATGGTTCCCGACGATGAATTCATCGATCCGAGTCATCCCTACGAGATCCAACTGTGTCCCCCCGAGAATCGGTCGTCGGCGCATCGACAGATGATCCTGGGAGTCGGCGTGCTGCTGGTGGTTGCCGCGCTTGCGGCGGCATGGCGATGGTCGCCGCTGGGAGAGTGGCTGGAAGTGTCGAGGCTCATGGCGTATGCGCAAGAATTCGAGCGCAGTCCGGCGGCGCCGTTCATCATCGTGGGCTCCTTTGTGATCGGCGGACTGGTGATCGCGCCGGTGACGGTACTGGTGACGGCGACGGTGTTGGCGTTCGGTCCGCTGCACGGTTTTGTCTATAGCTTCATCGGAATGACGCTCAGTGCGCTGGTGACGTTCGGAGTCGGCCGGTTGGTGGGACGCCAACTGGTGGAGCGTTGGTCCGCCCGCTTGTATCGTCTGAGCCGTAATTTGGCCACGAAAGGTATTCTGGCCGTCGTGGCGGTACGGGTCATTCCGGTGGCCCCTTTTTCCGTGGTCAACATGATCGCGGGGGCCACGCATATTCGGACGAGCGATTTCCTTATCGGAACCGTTCTTGGCGAATTGCCGGGTCTGATTGCCATCGCCATATTCGTGGATCAGGTGACGACGACATTGCGCAACCCCGGTCTCTGGAGCTATCTGATTCTAGCCGGGTCTGCCGTGGTGATCGTCAGCGCCGTATGGGCCTTGAGGCGCTGGCTTACGCGGCATACCGATCATCCCAACCGGACATGAGCCGTTTCAGCGAGATCGTCTTGCGAGGGCTCAGCGGGTGCCGGAGTTTCGAGCAATTGGAGAAAGGCCTCGACCTGGGGTGAAACGGGCCGCCGCCGCCGCCATGCCCATGACAGACCTGCCAGCGCATCGAGAAACCCATCCCGCACGGCCGGCTCGGTCCGTAGTCTCTGTAGCGCTCGCCTGGTTTCCCGCCATGCGGAGGAGCAAGGGCGGCGCATCCATGCGAGCCACAACGCGTTGCGGACCAACAACCGACGGCGCTGCGCCGCGTCTCGATGCCGGGACGGCATATGGCGTACGGTCGCCCCGGCCAGGTACAGTATCGACCATCCGGCTTCAATGAGGTCGTAGGCCACCAAGGCTTCCTCTCCTCCGAGGAAGAAGCGAGGCTCAAAGCCGCCGACTTCCAAGAAGGCGGAGCGGCGCACCATCGACGCGCCTGCGAGAAATCCTAATATCGCGGGTCCTGGAGCATTGAGAGGACGCGGGAGGGGGCTCTCCGCCATGGCGCGGCAGGTGGGGTCCTCACGCTGATCAGGACCTACCAGCACTCTGGCCGTGACGATCGCCACATGCGCGTGGCGGTCCATCACGTCCGCCGCCGACGCGAGTGATCCGTCCGTCCACCACGTATCGTCGTCACAGAGAGCGACATATCTCGTCACGGCATGTCGGATTCCGGCATTGCGCGCGGAGGCGCCCATGTTGGTGTCCATGGGCAGGACTTCGACCATGGGATAACGTTCCGCTATCCGCGCGGGGGTCTGATCGGAAGACGCATTATCCACGACGATGACGGCCGGTTCTTCCGGCAGACGTAAAAGCTGCTCGATCGTCCGCAGCACCTCGTCAGCGCGATTATGGGTCAAGACGACGACGGTGATTCGATCATCGCGCCGCCCGCTGCTGAGGGGACGATGGCTATGCTCCGTCATGGCTGAATGGCCCAATACTGTTCGGGAAGGAAGACGTCTTCGTAGCCGGGCCTTCCCGGTGTGGTAAGCGCCCGCAGCTGCGAGGCATAGCATTGAACCGCCGGCCGTTTATGGTCGGTCGCCGGGAGGTCAAGGTTGACGCGCCTGGCGCGGATGCCGCGCGAGCGGAGATGCGCAAGACGTTCGAGCAGAAGATTTGGAATGCGCCGATACAGAGCGTCCTCATAGAAGTACCAGGCCAATCCGGGATACTTGCCCCTCAGTGTCAAACAGGCTTCCGATGTTAGCCGATGGTCGCTGTGAAAGAGGCCCAAGGGGGCGAACAGGCATTGCGGGGCTACGGTGTCGACGACCGCGGACAAGGCCCGTACGACGTCTGAGCAGGACACCGGATCGTTATATTGACTGTCGTAAAACGGCAGCCAGAACGCATAAGCCCCGAGCAGCGACAACGCCCGGGCATCCTCTTGGCGCCTGAGCGCCATGACATCGTCACCTGCTCGAAAGCCGCTTGAGCGATCCCACTCGGTGAGCGGCCCGACCGGCGAGGGACTCGCGGCACAGACCGTCACGACGGTGGAACCCGGATAAGCTTGCAGCAAGGAACCGCAGGCGAATACGGCGTCGTCACAATGCGGAGAGACGACCAGTATTCGGAGCCGGGAAGGAACGCCCTGCAGCATGGTTGGAGGACCTCGCCTATTTAACGGCCTCCACGAAGAGACTTTCTCGGGGTCGATTGTCCAACTGAACTATCTCCGGATACGGGCTTTCCGTTCGGCCGAATTCGCAGCGGCGCACATGGCGATACCCCTCTAGCGCAAGGAACTCCGCCATACAGTCGAACGTGAACGGCGTTCGCACGGACCCATACCAAATGATTTGTGTGACGAGTTTCGTGCCGATCGCTCGAGCATCACTATCCGGCACATGGAAGTAGCGATGATCTCCGGAGATATAGGCTTGGATTGCCTTGTCCAAATCGGGCAGCCCCAGCCTTACCACTCCATCGGGGGCGAGCACTCGTTTCAGCTCCCGCAGGACGATAGGGATATCCCAATAGGCCAAGTCCTGGAGCATATGCATGGCGACTATATAATGGATGCTGTCGGAGTCGAGATCGAGGCCCCTTCGGATGTCGCCTACCAGGTCGATCCCAGGGCCTCCATCGAAATCCGCGTTGATCCATCCGGGCATGTGGTGAGGACCACATCCAACGTTGAGCCTCTTGATCGTGACACAGGGCCTTGGCCTCTCGATACTCATGGTGTCGTACGGTCATCGCTGACAAAGTTGACAAGGATCAAGCTGACACTCGTGATTTTGGCCTTACCTGCATCGATGAGTCTGCGAGGCCTGTCGGCCTGGCGCCTGTCAGCCTTCATCCTTTGCGTTACGGTCAGCCCCGTTGACTCGGCGAAGCGGGCTGACTCGGAGCGGCTTCACGAGATCAATGAGTATGGAGCTACAAAAACGCGACTCGATACCGCCATGCGCCGAGCAGTCTCCAGAATACGGCCACCGGGGGAATCAGCGCCGATGTGACCGCCATTTCCAGGACATGACTGAGCCGACGTGACGTCACACGCAAGCGTTCCGCGCAAAACCAGGCCGTCATTCCCGCCCACAGCACGAGGCCGAACCATAGGCCTGGTATCCATTGGGCGATGGCCGCCGCGGCGGTGAACGCCAAAGCCGCGACGATCGCGTAATAGCGCCAGGGCGGTCGCGGCTGAATCAGCGACCGATAGCGTCGGGGATGTTTTTTGTACAGCAACGCGTTATAGACGTTGTTGCGCTGTTGGAACAGGCTGATGCCCCACGGTGCCGGGCGGGCAGGATGAAAAACAACGGCCCCCGGGCACGACTTCATCCGGTGCCCTTCCTCCAGCAAGTTGAACTGAAGGTCGCTGTCTTCGCGCCAAGCCGCGGTAAAGCGCTCGTCGAAGCCCCGAACCGCCTCCAACGCGGATTTGCGGTAGAAACAGTTCGCGGTAGCTCCCGGAGATCGTTCCAACTGTTTCGTATTCCACTCATGGTCCGTGGGTCGCGCGGGAATCGGAACGATGATCCGTCCCCAAAGTCCGGAGACCCGTTGATCCTCCAAGCCCGCCCAGCCTGACTCAAGCCAGCCCGGCTGGGCGATGCAATCGTCGTCGGTAAACGCGATGATCGTTCCGCGTGCCGATTTCCAGCCCAAATTGCGAGCGGCGGCCGGGCCGCGATGGACGGGGGATTCAAGATATCGCACATCCGGGACTGAGATCCTGTCCCGCAACGCGGCGACGACTTCCGCGGTCGACTTGGACGGTCCATCGGCGACGACGATGATTTCGAACGACAAAGGATCCATGGTCTGAAGGACCAGTGATTCAAGGCAGCGTCGCAAGAGGTCGGGACGATTGAAGGTAGGAATGACCACACTTATCCGGATATGTCCCGTTTGCGAATTGGGGGAATCTATTACGGCTGCCGCACTCGACGCAGGGTAATCATTCATAATACGGCTCAGATCAGAACGGAATCCGATCACAACCGGCTCGGATCATGACTGGTGGCAGTCTTGGTCAGGAGGAACGGACCGATCACCAGCGCATCCAGCGGAGAACTACTATAGGCCTCTACGGCCTCGCGGGGCGTGCAGACGATCGGCGCGCCTCTCGTATTGAACGACGTGTTGACCAACACCGGAACACCCGTCCGGGCCTCAAACGCTTCGATAAGTCGATAGTAGCGAGGGTGTTGCGCACGAGCGATCGTTTGCACCCGCGCCGATCCGTCAACGTGCCGGACGGCCGGGATGCGGTGCGCTTGCTCGGGGCGCACCTGATAGGTAAACAACATGAACGGCGAATGCGAGGCTCCCTCGAACCATTCTGCGGCGGCATCCTCCAACACGACCGGTGCAACCGGCCGAAAATCCTCACGGTCCTTGATGTCGTTCAATCGGTCCTGCATGGTCGGATTGATCGGAGAGGCCAGTATCGATCGACTTCCCAAGGCGCGGGGCCCGAATTCCATCGCACCCTGAAACCAGCCGAGAATATAGTCGCGCGCCAACAATTCGGCAGTTTCACCTTCCACGTCGGTTAAGCGTCGAAACGGGAGCTTGGCCCGACGCAACACCCATTCGATGGTCTCCTCGCTGTATGACGGACCCCAGAATGCATGGTCCATGTGAAACGATCTGGAACCAACCGGAGACCTCTGGGCGGCGTCAACCAGGAGCGCGGCCCCCATGGCAGTACCGGCATCACCGGCAGCCGGCTGCACCCATATCGATTGAAAGGGGCTGCGATCACGGAGGTAGGCATTCATGACACAGTTCAGCGCGACGCCTCCGGCCATGCATAAGTGGGGGAGGCCTGATGACTTGTGCAGCCATTCTGCCAACGCCAAAGCCGTCTCTTCCAGGACTTCCTGGAGTGACCGCGCAAGGTCATAGTGTCGTTGCTCGAACGGTGAGCCGGGCCGGCGCGCTGGTCCGAATGTGTCTTCCCATCCGTGGGGAAGGATCCGATATTGGCTGTTCCCATGGACCTGCACCATGTCTTGAAAAAGCCGTTTGAACCGCGGTTTCCCATAAGAGGCGAGCGCCATGACTTTGTATTCATCGGACGAGTGCAGAAACCCCAAGTAGGTGGTCAGCTCTTCGTAGAGCAGTCCCAAGGAATGCGGCATGTCGACCTGACCAAGTCGGCGCAGTCGGTGGCCTTGGCCGATATGATACGTCGTGGTGGCTCGTTCTCCTCTCCCGTCAAGAGTCAGCACGGCCGCGCTCTCGAAGGGGGACGGCAAAAAAGCGCTGGCCGCATGGGCTTCGTGGTGATCGACCCAATGCCATCGATAGGGTCCCTTCGCGGTGATTCCGGCGAACCGTTCGCGAAGGTGATGCGGGGCGCCGTCGGCCAGCTGCCGGGGAGCGTTGACGATGTAAGAAAGAAAAAGGGGATCCCAGGGCGACTCCCATTCGTCCGCAACAGGATGGGCGCTCGGCTCCATCGGTAGCGTCAGCGATACCGCGCCCGTATGGTCACCCAACTTGTGGGCCGGATCGTACGCATACGCGACGTGGTCCACATCCCGCAGATGGATGCCGGCGTGGCTGAGGCAAAAGGCCACGGCGTGATACGGCAACTCGTAGGCGCTGAATGGAACGGGCCGCTTGGCGTGTTTGATCCGGGTAAACCGCTCTTCTTCGGCTGCGGCGACGACCATCCCGTCCCGGACTAAGCAGGCCGAGGAGTCATGAAAAGCCGCGTTAAGACCCAATGTGTACAAGGTGTCGTCCCTCCTCGGAGAATGACGGTGATCGGAGGCCGAGCAGTTCCGCCGCGGCAGCGACGATTTCATCCGGTGTCACCAACCGCAGGCACTCATGGTGGCCTTTCGGACAGGTGCTTTTATAGCAATACTTGCACGGTACATCGTGGAACAAGACGCGGTGCGGCACGAGCCAGGGCGTGTGCTGAGGGTTCGTCAACGCATACAGATCAACCACCGGCGTGCCCACTGCTGCGGCGACATGGACGGCTCCCGTATTGTTCGCAATCAGGACGCGCGCGCGGCTCAACAGAGCCGCAAATTCCGGGAGCTTCAGCTCACCGACGACCGAGTAGGTAAAGGCATTCATACGGGAACGGATCGATTCGACCAACGGGCGCTCACTCTCGACCCCTGTAAAAATGATCGGCCCCTTCCATGTCCGAGCCAGGCGGTCGGCCGCGACGGCCCATTGCTCCGCGGGGTAGCGGCGACTGTCGGCGGTCGCACCGGCATGAATGACCACGGCTTCGTCGATCCTGCTACGGAGCGGCCTCAAAATTTCGTCGAGTCGATCGAAAGCGGCGTCGGGGAGTTGCAAGAAGAGGCGTTCGTTCGTGGCTTCAGCGCCGATATGGCGGACGAGATCGAGCTGACGACGGACTTCATGGCGGATGTATGACTCCGGTTCCGGTTCGGGAATCCAGTCCGTGAGCAGATGATAGGGATTTTCACGACAGTGCGCGATACGCAGCGGGATATCGGCCAACCAGCACATCAAGGCGGCGGGGAGTGGGTTTTGGCTGTACACGGTGAACACCAGGGCTCCATCGAACGCTCCAAGCCGTAGGCGAGAGATCAACGCGCGATCCGCCTCAGCCGAGCGATCCGCATGGCTGCTTTTCATCCATGGAGCTTCATACGACCATATATCGTCCACGCAAGACATCAGACGGCCCGCATGCACGCCGCTTGCGGATGTCAGAAGCGTGATATGGCGGTCGGGAACCGACTGCTTCAACGCGCGCAGCGCCGGCCCCGTCATGATCACGTCACCGAGCGCATCGAGCCGCACGCAGAGGATCTTGCGCGTCTGCCGCCAGACGAGGGATCTTGACGGTTCGATCGTCATCATCACTCAGGACCCTTTCGATCGCCGTCTTGCGAGCGAGGTCGTTCGCCGGCCGCAATGAGACCGGTAAACGTGATGAGTCGGGCCGCCTCCAGCACTTCGTCGGCGATGAAATCGGGCCACCGCGAGGGTGTGAGATTCCATTCGGTCTCATTGCCGTTGGTGAGTAAGATGGTACGGCAGCCGGCGGCGCGGCCGGCCTCTACGTCGTGCAGAATATCGCCGATCATCCATGACTGCGTCAGATCGACATTGAGATCATGGGCCGCTTGGATCAGCAGACCGGGGTTGGGCTTTCGACAAGAGCAGTCGACGCTGAACGGCGGTACGCTGCCTTGTGGGTGATGGGGGCAGTAGTAATAGCCTGCGAGGGGCACTCCGAACTGAGCAAGCTCGGCGCGCAGCCCCAGTTCCTCGCGCAGCAGGTCCTCCACCGTGAACCGCCCGTATGCGACGCCGCCCTGATTGGACACGACGATGAGGGCATATCCCAAGGCATGGAGCCGGCGTAAGCCGTCTATTGTCCCGGGCATCCATTCGATATGCTCGGGGGTGCGGTCGAAAGGATGGTCTTCGATCAGCGTGCCGTCCTTATCCAAAAACACGGCTTTTCGTCTCATGGCCAGGACGTTTCCCGCATCGGAATGACGGTAATTTCCGGGACCACCGTATCGGCGGGCAGCCGGAGAAGGTAGCGCACGGTCTCCGCCACGTTTTGCGGATCCTGCAGCACCGCGAGGTCGATGTCCGGGAAGCGATCCAGCAGAAAGGGAGTCCGCATCCCGCCGCTGATGACGGCGGTGACTTTCACGCCTTGCGATCGAGCTTCCACGTGAAGGGCGTGGCTGAGACCCAAGAGCCCCCACTTGCTCGCGTGATAGGCGGAGGCGTTGGCCCAGGCGCGCTTGGCGGCCGTCGAAACGATGTTGATGATGTGGCCGGTACGCTGTGGCGTCATGATGGACAACGCGAGCTTCGACATCACGAACGGGCCGCGAAGGTTGGTGGCGAGG
The DNA here is from genome assembly GCA_964465695.1 of uncultured Nitrospira sp. GTDB lineage: Bacteria > Nitrospirota > Nitrospiria > Nitrospirales > Nitrospiraceae > Nitrospira_D. The sequence goes on along the minus strand of CAYXKP010000002.1, from coordinate 55,059 downwards.
ATGCGGTCCCATTCCGGCACGGTCATGTCCTCGACCGAGACCGTCTTGTCGATGGCGGCGTTGTTGATGAGGATATCCAGCTTCCCGTACTGTTCATAGAACCGGCGCACGGCCGATTGCGCCGCGTCCGCGTCCGTGACGTCCAGCGGTACGGCGACCGCGTGCAGACCGTCGGCGCTCAGCTTGGAAGCCAGGGTTTCGGCGCGCTCGCCCTGGATATCGGCGACGGCGACCGTGGCGCCGTCTTCGCCGAGAGTCCGACACAGCGCTTCTCCCAAGCCTTGGGCTCCTCCTGTGACGAGCGCGACTTTATCCCGTAGCGGCGTGATGGTCGGCATGGCAGTCACCTCTTGGCTACAGGCGAGACGGTTGGACGGCGCCGCGTCGTCGGGTTTCGGATGCGGCGTGGGCGCTCGGCTATGGAATGCACGATGCCGCCGGTCGCCGTAAGGTCTGCCGCGGACACACGCTGCCCTACGAGAACGCACAAGGTGTGGAGAAGAACATGATAGACGGATTCGCGCGTGTGAGCCTGGGGCGACTCGATCGTCAACGTGACCTGCGCATCATACTGCTCCGAGCCGGCTTCATTTCCCACGATGGCGATCGCCTGCAGTCCACGCTGGGACGCCGTCTCGAAAACCCGCAATAATGGAGCGCTCACTTCCTTGATTCCGATCCCGATGACGACGTCTTCCGGACGCGCAAAAATCTCCACTTGTTCGGCGAGGCACGTATCCCTCGCCGTATCCCCGGCCGCGCCCTCGGACCGGAGCGCGATAGCCGGCAACCCGGGCCGCCCGCTGCCGGCTGCCTGGAGCAACTGCCGAGCCATGAGCTCGGCCGTCGAAGACTCTCCGGGGGAGGCGCAGATGACCGCTTTGCCGCCTCGCGTGAACGTATCGCTGAGCACATGAGCCGCGTCCAGGATGGGGACCACCAGGCTGCGCTTGTTGTCCTGAATGGACTTGACGGCGCCGTCGAACCGCTCCTGCACGAGATCGCGCTCGTCGGTTCTGTACGTTCCGGCAAGTTGTTTTTCGGCCAAGATCTGTTCATAGACGGTTTTCAAGCCTTTGACGACTTTGCTCCAGGTGAATAGGTCGTTGACCCGCTGTATGGCTTGGCGGCTGAATACGCCCAGGAGCTTGGGATTGGCATAAAGATAGGCGATCTTCTCCGCCAGGCCGTCGGGATCTCGCGGTGTGACGAGATACCCGGTTTCTCCGTCCCGCACGGTAAATTTGATTCCGCCGACATTGGACCCGAGAACGGGCGTCCCGCAGGCCATCGCTTCCAACGGCGTAATGCCGAACGGCTCGTACCACGGCGTGGTCACGAAAATATCTGCGGCGCTGTAATAGTATTTCAACACCTCGCGCCCGCGCCGCCCCACAAACGTCACATGATCGGCGATGTTCTCTTCACGGGCGATCGTCTGCAATCGCGCGATCTCGGGGGTGACGTTGGGATCAGGATCATCCTGATCGCCTCCGACGATCAGCAAACGCGCCGACACGTGATGTTTGTACAGGAGACGGCTGAAGGCGCGAACGACCGTTTCGGCCCCTTTGCGGGGAACCAACCGACCCAGATGCAGCACGACGCGCTCGTCCGGAGGAAGTCCGAGCGAGATGCGGGCCAACGCCTTGCTGATGGGTGCGAGCTCCATGGGGTCGAACCCGCAGGGAACCATGGTGATATTGATCGGGTCGGCGTTATAGAGCCGAATCAAATCTTCCTCATCCTGCGGGGCTTCCGCGATGATGTGGTCGGCCTCGGCTACAAGACGGTCCTCGATTTCGAAACGCTCATCGGGAAATTCATCGGCCTGACGTTGAAACTGGCGCCGAACGCGGCCCAGGGCATGGAACGTGATGACGAAGGGGATCCCCAACTGCTTCTTCAGCTCGGCCGCCACCAGTCCCGACATCCAAAAGTTGGCGTGTATGAGATCGTACGCTTTTCTTTGGCAGCGGCAGAATTGCAGCATGTACTCGGTAAAGGGTTTCATATAGGGCAACAGTTCTTCCTTCCGGACATAGGAGGGAGGGCCCGCCGGGACATGGATGATCCGCACCCCGTTCACCCATTCGGCGGTCTCCGGAAGGATGGCGCTGTCCCGTCTCGTGAAGACATCGACGTCGTATCCCATCGCGGCCAGTGATTTCGCGACTTGGCCCACGTACAGGTTCTGCCCGCCGCAATCGACTCCCCCGAGAAGACTGACGGGCGACGCATGTTCGCTGATCAGGGCGATTTGTCGTTTCATGTGTGCCTCATCCGGCAAGCATCGGTTCAGGGCGGGGCTGCGCATGCGCGGTTCGCCGAAGGCGAACGGCCTCGGCCAAGGCGGCATTCCAGTCGTCGATAAAACGCCCGATATGGAAACGGCGCCGGCCTTCGCGGCGGGCTTCAATACTCAATCGTCGAGCCTCGAGCGGATCGGACAAGAGTGTGTGCATGCGATCCATCAACCACCGGACGTCGGTATGGACATAGCCGGATTGCCCCTGTGTGACGAGCGTGACCATCTCGGTCGTGGCGAGGCCGACGATCGGCACACCGAGCGCCATGGCCTCGCACACCGACAAGCCGAGACTGGTGTAGCGGATGGGGTTGAAGACGAATCGGTATCGACACATCAGCTCGGGCAAGGCGTCGTGTGAAATTTCGCCCAGACCGCCCAGCACTTTGGAATCCATGCCGACCAGATCCAACGGGACCTCACGCCGCACGCGCTCGAACACATCGGCACCCAAGCGGCGTCCTCGTCGCTGCAGCTGATTGACGACCACCAGACCTTTGGGGATTTCGCCGGTGTATCGGGTGCCGTCCGGTACGACGACGCCGTGCTCGATGACCCTGGTGGGAGTTCGTCCGTTGTCCCACATCAGTTCATTGAATCGCGTGACATGCACCAGCAGCATGGAGGGGTCGTCCACCACGTGACGCGTGTTGGTCGGATGCTCCTGGGGAGGATCGTGCTCCAGAAAGATGGCCGGGAGACGACGCTGCCGGTCCGACAGGATATCGTATCGATCGTGCAAATAGTGCGCGCTGGATTGGTACAGGATGACATCGACGTCGAGACGAGGAATCTCTTCGATCGGCAGCACGTCATGGACCCGAGACGGCCAAGGGAAGCCGGGCGCGGCTCCCGCATATCCTGCTCCCGGTTTTCCGACCGGAAGGAAGAACTCATGCGGCGCCTGAGTCAGGTAGTACAGATAGTTGCCATGGACATGCCATGTGAGGATGCGTAAGGGCTTCATACGCGCCTGAAGGCCTCGGATGGTGGGTGTTGGGTCGAGGGGAGGAGAGTCTGCGAACCCTCGGAAACGGTATGGCCGTCATACGACGTCGTGCGTCCGTTGCCGGAAGGGCAAGAGAGCCGGAACTCGAGCGCGTGAACCGCCGCCATGACCTCATTCACCGTCGTGTCCGGCCCGACGAGCACGCGATGCAAACGGTTATCCCTGGGACTCCAGCGGAGAGGATCCGAGCCGACGCACACAATGACGCTTGGAACTCGGAGAGCCGCCGCCAAATGTGACACGCCGGTATCATTCGCGATCAACAGAGCCGCTTGGGACAAGAGCACTCCGGCTGTGCCAAGATCCGTTTGTCCTACCAGGTCTGTCGCTTTTTCGCGCATGTGACCCATCACGAGCCGGGCGATCGGGCGTTCCTCGTCGGTGCCGGTGATCACGATGCGGTATCCCGTCCTCGCCAGTCGATCTGCCACGAGGCTGAACAAATGGGGAGCCCACCGGCGGGCGGGACCGCGCCCGCCTGGGTGCAGGCATACATATGATCGCGGTTGGAGTCCATGCGAGGCTTGGAGGACATGGAAGGCTTGTGCATCTTCCATGTTGAGTGGAAACTCCAGGCGATTGTCGGGTGCCGGAATGCCGAGGTGGCGGAGCAATGCCAAATGCCGATCGGCTTCGGGCAAATGGTCCGGATAAGGCAAAAACCGGCGCTCGTCAGGACAATGGCCTCCCGCATTGACAAAACCGGCCGTCATCTCGGCATCCAGGAGGGTCACGAGTTGGTTGGCGTATTGACCGCTCCCCTGCATTTGAAGAGCGAGATCAAATCGCCGTCGCTGCATGGCCATTAAAAATTTGGGAATTGTCCTGACCCTGACCGGTTGCTCCGGGAGACCGGGATAGCCGGGAAATTCGATGAACTCATCCAGATACCGTGCAAAGCGGTCCACGAAAGTCTTAGACCAGGGAAGACCGATGAGGGCGATGTGAGCCTTAGGAAATGCCGCGCGGAGCGACCGGAAGGCCGGCACGGCACACAATAAGTCTCCTAATTGGAGCGCCCGCAGCACGACAATGGTGTCCGGCGTCATCTGAAGCGACGTTTCAGACGACCTGTCATCGGCTACGGGCGCAGCCGTGACGTCCAACCTTCTTGCATGGCGTTGCACAATCCCCATGATTCCGGTCTCCGTCTAGTACTGCCTCACGGTACTGTCTCACGCGCTGAAGAAGTACTAGGTAAGGCCCCTGCCGGTTTTTCATGACCTGGGGAGAATCCCAGATCCAAAAGATGTCTGTTCAGCTTATCTGTATAGGCGTTCGGGTAGAGAGAGACAATTGCTCCAGAACAGGAAAACCGGGAGGGAGGAGGCTCGCATGAAATCCAGCCAAGCAATATTCGGGATTCTATCGTCTGTGGTTATGTTGTACTTAGGGCCGTTCCCGGTGGTACAGGCGGAACATTCACCGAGTCCTTCAGACACGATGAAAACCGATTCCATAACGGACGCGCAAAAGTACAATTTTCAATCCGATGACGATAAGCAACGGAACGATAAGAAGGACAGTGCCCTGCCAAGGGGTGAGAAAACCATCCACGGAGAACTGTTTCGCGTGGACGACGCCGATTATTTTGTCAAGGCGAAGGATGGGACAGAAGTTCGGCTGCATACCGACAAGAGCACCAACATGATCGGAAAAATTAAAAAGGGCGATCAGATAGAGGCGACGGTCAACGATAAGAACCATGCGATCTCGATACAAGCGGTCCGGCGAAAGTGAGGCGTGTGCGTCATACTCGGCTGGTCGCGTTCCTGATTGATTCACGCTGGTCTATAGGAGGATCGGTGCAGATTCCCAGCGCTGCAGTGAGAAATGTCATTCAACACCACTCAATGGAGGACGGGTTTCGCATGTTCACGGTCACCCCACGCCCTCGTTCCGGAATATTCGGTGAATCCACCAACGATGAAGCCTATCGAGTACTTCCGGGAGAAGACCGCTTGGTGAAAGAGATTATGACTCAGGATGTCGCGACGGCTCCCGCATCCGCCACCGCCAAAGAGGCGATCGAAGTGATTCGTAACCGGCGCGTTCCGATTCTGATCGTGTGCGTGGGGAACGAGCCGGCGATCGCCATTACGGAATATGACCTGGCCATCAACGTATCGACCGGCGACCGTGGTGATTCGGTCACGCTCTGTGATCTGGTCAAGAATCGCATGATCATTCGCTGCCGCGAGGATGTCATTCTAGCCGATGCCATTCCCGCAATGCTGGACCATCGCGCTCGTCATCTTCCGGTCGTCGATGAACGAGGCGACCTCGTCGGTGCACTCTCGCTGGTGGATTCCCTGGGTGCCATCACGCCGGAGGCCGCAGCGCTCTGGCAAACGAAGATCCGGCGATTGTGGAGTGAGGCGCCTGAACTCACCTGATGCGTCGGATAGCTGTGAGTCCGTCCGTCTTCTCCGTCCATCTTCAATGGGATGCACTCCGGCCTCATCGGCGTACCCTCTGGTATTTCCGAGTTCCTTTCTGAACATTTTACGATAGGTTCGGGCAATGGAGGCCGTCTCGACCGATGTCAGACGCAGCTTGTCGAGGGCGCGTTCGAGCGCGCTTGGATTTCTTATCGCCCTCATTTTACTGACTACTTTCATTCTCGATACCGGATTGCCGGATGGAGTCGCAGCCTGGGCTCCTTATTCAATCGCCATTGTCCTGGCTTTATTATGGGACGGCGCGCGTACCATTGCGTCCGTCACCGCGGCGGCGCTCATCCTCACCCTCCTGGGATTGTGGATCGGTCCGTTGGGAGACTTCCAGACAGGGGCCGTCAATCGCGCGATCGGCGTCGTGACGATCACCGGCCTCGGTGTGACCTGCCTGTACGTGGATCGGGCAAGGCGACGCCTTCTCGAATCCCGCGATGCCCTGGCCGCAAGTCAACAACAGCTCCATGCGTTCGTCGATGAAATGAACAGCGTCGGCATTGTGTTGTGCGATCTTCGTGGACGCGTGACGGAATGGAATCACGGCGCGCAACTGCTCACGGGGTATACGAGTGACGACACGAGAGGCCGGCCGCTCCATCGTGTCTTTCCGGGGGAGATGAATTCCGCCGCCCGGTGGGCGCAGGTATGTCACTGGTCTCGTCGCAAGGGGGAAGTCGTGCGGGAGGAAGTTCTGCGGCGACGAGACGGTTCGTGGTGCTTGATGCATATGACGGTAAAGCCGTTGAAAAATCGGTTTCGGCGTCATCACGGATATTCGGTGGTGATACACAATCTCGCGAAACCTTCCGCGGTGATGAGGGGGAACGGCGCGAAGAGTCGGCCGATCAGCTCGGTGTTGAGAAGTCACGGAGGGCTGGTGCTGTACAGGTGTCGCTTTGAACAGACCCGGACAGTGAACTATATCGATGCCGCAGTCGAACGATTACTTGGTGCAGACGGTGAAGTTCTCTCGCAGCGCGGCCCCGCGCTCAATGAATGGATGCATCCGCTCGATCGTGAGCAGGCGTGGAATGCCATTGAGGAGGCGGTCCGGGCAAAACGCCCCTACCTGTTGGTGTATCGGGTTGTCGGCGCGGAAGGCAAGGAGCGATGGGTATGGGACGAGGGCGAAGCCATCATAACGGGCGATGGACGGGTCGCCGGCTTGGAAGGATTCCTCGCCGGTATTTGATCCGCTAGAGCTCCATCATACATATCTATATATCTATTGTTGAAGCTCATCTCTAGGGCTCTTCCCAGTTCGAGTCATCCTTCAGGACCCTATAGTGAGGTATCTGAGCGACACGAGACCAGATGGGACATAAGTCCATTTCACGACATTGTAAAACCGGCATAGAAGTTCAAGGGCTTTCACGATGGTCCATACGATTCCGCTCGGAGCGTACGTTGTAGAAGGAGGGGTGCAGTTCAGGGTTTGGGCTCCCAAAGCCGAATCAATCGACGTGGTATTCGAGAAGGGCCATACCCAATCACTCGAGAGAGATGAACGAGGCTACTTCAGCGGAATCGTTTCACATGCATGTCCGGGGATGACCTATCGGTTTCGACTGGACGAGGGAAAAGACTATCCGGATCCTTGTTCCCGTTTCCAACCGCAAGGACCTCACGGTCCTTCACAGATCGTGGATTCCGCCGCGTATCGCTGGCGAGACCATGAGTGGTCCGGTGTTCACATGGCGGGACAAGTCATCTATGAGCTCCATATCGGCGCGTTCACGGAAGAAGGTACCTTCGATGCCGCAATCCGGGAATTGGACTCCCTCAAACGCCTCGGGATTACGCTGGTGGAAGTCATGCCGATTGCAGAATTTTCCGGTCGGTGGAATTGGGGCTACGACGGGGTCTGTTTGTTCGCTCCTTCACGCATGTATGGCGACTACGATGCCTTCAAGCGTCTGGTGGACGCCGCCCATGAAAAAGGATTGGGAGTGATCTTGGACGTGGTCTACAACCATTTCGGACCGGATGGAAGCTATTTATCGGTGTTCAGCGACGATTATGTGACCGACCGGTATCCGAATGAGTGGGGACAAGCCCTCAATTTCGACGGACCCGGGGCGGAAGGCATGCGGGAATTCGTCGTCCAAAACGCCTGTTATTGGATCGAGGAGTTTCATCTGGATGGTCTCAGAATAGACGCGACGCACGCGATTTATGATGCCAGCGAGCGACATATCCTGGCGGACCTATCGACCGAGGCACGGCGGGCGGCGGGGGGGCGATCCATCGTGCTGATCGCCGAGAATGAAGCCCAAAATATTCGTGCCGTGCGGCCTGTAGAACAGGGAGGTTGGGGGCTGGACGCGATATGGTGCGAAGATTTCCATCACGTGTCCCGGGTGGCGGCGACCGGACGGAGTGAGGCCTATTACACGGACTATCGCGGTACGTCGCAAGAGTTTCTCTCGTCCTTGAAACGCGGGTTTTTGTATCAGGGACAGCGGTACCATTGGCAGCGCAAGGCCAGGGGCACGGTCGTCGATCGTGAGCCTGCCGGCAGCTTCGTATTCTTCATTCAAAATCATGATCAGATCGGGAACACACTCACCGGCAACCGCCTCCATACGTTGACGAGTCCCGGGCGGTATCGTGTCCTCACGGCGATCAATTTGCTGGCTCCCCAGACGCCCTTGTTGTTCATGGGGCAGGAATACGGCGCCTCGACGCCGTTTCTCTACTTCGTCGATTTCGCCGGACATGAAATCGGTCCCAAAGTCAGACAAGGCCGGCAGGACTTCTTGGGCCAATTTCCCAGTTATGCCTCCGATGAAGCGCAGAAGTCGATGTTCGATCCTAACGATCCCATGACGTTCGAACGGTCCAAGTTGGATCGGGCGGAACGTGCTGCTCACGGTTCGCTCTACCGGCTCTACCGCGACTTGTTGCGGCTCCGCCGCGAAGACTTGGTGTTCTCCGCCCAATCACGAGACAAGCTCGACGGTGCCGTTCTGAATCAGGAGGCGTTCGCCGTCCGCTATTTTGAAGAGACGGGGTATGACCGCCTTGTCGTCGTCAACTTGGGAGCGGATCTCCACTTCGTACCCGCTCCCGAGCCGCTGCTGGCTCCAAGGCCGAACGGATATTGGGCGCTCCTGTGGTCGAGCGATCATCCGCAGTACGGAGGGCCCGGGATCATCAATCCGCTGACCGATGAGGGTTGGCACATCCCGGCCGAGTCGGCGACGGTGTTTCGGATCGAGCGCGATGTCGCTGCGGCAGAAGAGCAGAACCATGGGTGAAGCTTCAGCGCCGCCGTCCATGCCGGTCATCACGCTTTCCTGGACCAGAGACGGGGAGATCAACGATCTGCTGTCGCGCGAATGGCTCGTGACGAACGGGCTGGGAGGCTACTCGTCCAGTACCGTCATGCAAGTCGCGACGCGCCGATATCACGGCATCTTCGTCCCGGACCTGCCGTCGCCCAAGGGCCGGACCATGATCATCCCTCGCCTCGACGAAGAGCTGCAGATCGGATCCGCCACGGTGAGGCTGAGCGGAGCCGAGTATGCAGACGGACGCCTGGACACCGACATTGTCCGCCATCTCACCGGTTTTCGGCGGGAGTGGCAAACTCCGACCTGGCGGTTTTCTTGTGAAGAGCGGGAGGTGGTCAAGCGGATCATTATGCCGTACGGACAGAATACCGTGTATGTGGAATATCGGTTGGAAGCTGGAGAGCCGGTCACGCTGCGTCTGCGGCCCTTCGTGACGTTTCGCATGCCCGACGCACCCCTGAGCGACGCGCGTAAGCCGCCGTTTCTTCTCTCCCTGGTCAGAGGACGCTATGAAATGGCGCTGTGCGAAGGGGTGTCCCCGCTGAAGCTCTGCCTGAGACCGCAAGCGGGTGTCTTCGTGGCTGATGCCTCTATCAGCCATGAGGTGTCCTACCGGGTGGATCGCGACCGCGGTTCCCTGCATGTCGAGGATCTGGAAAGCCCGGGGTATTTCACCGTGCAATTGGACCGCGACCACCCGGTGTCCTTCGTGGCCAGCATAGAGCCTTGGGAGAACCTTCAATACGATGCCGACGCCATATTTATCGCCGAACGGGAGCGGTTGCTGAAAGTCGTGTCGCAGGCGGATCGGTTGTCTGATGATCGGCTCGGCACGCTCCTCACCCTGGCGGCCGACCAGTTCATCGTGTTTCCCGGAAGCCGGATGGAAGAGCATGCCTTGGCGCAGGCCTCGGGAGACGAAGCGCGGACGGTGATAGCCGGGTATTACTGGTTCACCGATTGGGGGCGGGACACGATGATCAGCTTGGAAGGGCTTACCCTGTGCACGGGGCGGCATCGCGAAGCCCGCGCGATCCTACGCACGTTTGCGCATTACATCCGTGACGGGCTCTTGCCAAATTTGTTTCCTGAGGGAGAGCGAACGGGTTTGTATCACACTGCCGACGCCACGCTCTGGTATTTCCACGCGCTCGACCGGTATTACGAAGTCACGAAGGACCGAGACACGCTCATGGTGCTGTATCCGGCGCTCAAGGGCGTCATCGAGCACCATCTGAACGGAACGCGCTTCGGCATCGGCATCGATACGAAGGACGGTTTGCTGAAGGCCGGCGCACCGGGCTACGCGTTGACCTGGATGGACGCCAAAGTGGATGACTGGGTCGTCACGCCGCGGCGCGGCAAGCCGGTCGAGATCCAGGCGCTCTGGTACAACGCCCTCCGATTGATGGGACGGTGGGCCGCCGATCTGGCAGAACGGCCGGACCGGTGGGACGGCTTGGCGAAACAGGTGGAGGATTCTTTCAACGGGCGGTTTTGGTACGAGTCGGGCGGCTACCTCTACGACATCGTGGACGGGGAGGCGGGCGACGACACGAGTCTGCGGCCCAATCAGGTGTTCACGATGTCTCTTCGATATCCCGTTTTGCGGAAGGAGCGATGGACGCCGGTCCTGACCGTGGTGCGTGACAAGTTGGTGACTCCCTTGGGGCTTCGGAGCCTTGCTCCGGGGCACCGCGATTATAAGCCGATGTACTTCGGAGATCTGCGCGCACGTGACGCGGCCTACCATCAAGGGACGGTATGGGCATGGCTCATCGGCCATTTCATCGATGCTTCCTTGAGAGCCGGCACGGAGCAGGAGGAGTGTCGGCGCCTGTTGGACCAATTCGAGGCTCACTTGACCGATGACGGCATCGGAACCATCAGCGAGATTTTCGATGCGGACGCACCGTTCACCCCGCGGGGATGCATTGCGCAGGCCTGGAGCGTCGCGGAAGTGTTGCGCGCATACCAGGCCACGAAGGACGAAACCGGTCCCACGGCAGACCATGGGCATGCGTAAGACATGAGGGGCGAAAGCCCGGTTCGGAACCACATGAAACTGAGGATCGGCACATCGGGGTGGCAGTATAAGCACTGGCGGCAGCGGTACTATCCGGAGACATTGGCGTCTCGGAAATGGTTGGATTTCTACGCGCAGGATTTCGACTCAGTCGAAATCAACAACAGCTTTTACCGGCTTCCCAGCGAACAGGCGGCGGACAGGTGGCGCCTCGGCACCCCCGTGGACTTTTGTTTTGCCGTGAAAGGTAGCCGCTATATCACGCATCAAAAAAAGCTGAAGGACCCGGAAAGCGCGCTGACACGCTTCATGCCGATCATCGATCGATTGGGGGAGAAGCTCGGACCGATTCTCTTTCAGCTGCCCCCTCATTGGCACTGCGATGTCGAGCGCCTCAACCGGTTCCTCCATGCGCTCCCCTCGGGACATCGCTTCAGCTTCGAATTGCGGGATCCGACGTGGCATACGCCGGCAGTCTATCGGGCGCTTCGCCGCCACAACGCGGCCTTTTGCCTGTTCGAATTGGCGGGTTTTCAGACGCCGGTCGAATTGACGGCCGATTTCGTTTACGTGCGGCTCCATGGGCCAGGTGGGAAGTATCAAGGAGACTACTCACAGACCGTGTTGGAAGATTGGGCTCGGCGCCTCGAACGGTGGAGTCCTCGCTTGGCGGCGGCCTATGTCTATTTCGACAACGACGAGGCGGCCTATGCCGTCAAGAACGCGAAGGAGTTGAAACGACTCGTTGCGCAATGATGCGTATCTCAATTGGTCCGCACGCTATTGCCGTAGCCGGTAGGAAAGGAAGGAGCCATGGCCGCCACAGTCGCGGATATCTTGGTGGAACGCCTCATCGATTGGAACGTGGATACGATTTTTGCTCTTCCGGGTGACGGGATCAACGGTCTCTATGAGGCGTTGCGAACTCATCAAGACGCCATCCGCTTGGTGCAAGTCCGCCATGAGGAAGCGGCGGCGTTGGCGGCGTGCGGTTACGCGAAATTTACGCGCAGGCTGGGTGTCTGCTTGGCCACGTCGGGTCCGGGCGGGATCCATCTTCTGAACGGCTTATACGACGCCAAATTCGACGGACAACCGGTCTTGGCCATCACCGGCCATACGTTCCATGATCTCATAGGAACTCATTATCAGCAGGACATCGATCTCGATCGCGTGTTCAGCGATGTGGCGTCCTTCAGCGAACGCATCATGGGTCCGACGCATGTCTGTAACGTGGTCGATCAAGCGATCAAAACCGCGCTCTCGAAACGGACGGTTTCCCATATCACGATCCCCAAGGACATCCAGGATTGGCCCGCCGAGGGAATACGATCCAAGGCGAATGTCGCCGAACACAGCGGTGACAGGTTCATCGAAGCATTGCCGCTTCCTGGAAGGACGCAACTTGAGCGAGCCGCCGCTTTATTGAACCAAGGCACCAAACCGGCCATTTTAGCTGGGCGCGGCTGTTTGTCTGCGCGCGAGGAACTCGTCCTGTTGGCCGAGAAATTGGGAGCACCGATCGTGAAACCGCTCCTCGGAAAGGCGGTTGTGCCGGACGATCATCCCTACACCACCGGAGGGATCGGCTTGTTGGGCACCGCTCCCTCGCAGGACGTGATGGAGGAGTGCGACACCTTGGTCATCGCGGGTAGCAGCTTTCCATACCTTGAGTTTTATCCCAAACCGGGACAGGCGAAGGCCGTCCAAATCGATCTGGACCCAGCCCGGATCGGATTGCGATATCCGGTCGATGTCGGACTCGTCGGACAATGCTGGGACGTTCTACGGGCTCTGTTGCCCTTGATCGACCCGAAATCAGACCGGCGCTTCCTCGCGTGGGCGCAAGAGCGGAAAGCCCGATGGGATACGCTCATGGAAGAGCGAGGCACGCGTGATGACGTGCCCATGAAGCCGCAGGTCGTCGCCCATGCGCTCAACGATGTGCTCGCGGACGATGCGATCATTTGCTGTGATACCGGAACGGTGACGACGTGGGCGGCGCGGCACATCAACGTACGCGGCACCATGCAATTCTCCGTGTCCGGAACCTTGGCGACGATGGCCAACGGACTGCCGTACAGCATCGGGGCGTCGGTCGCCTTCCCCGGCCGGCAAGTGGTCTGTTTTGCGGGAGACGGCGGTTTTACCATGTTGATGGGAGAGCTGGCGACGGCCGTCAAATATCACCTGCCGATCAAGATCATCGTCATCAAGAACAACTCGCTCGGCATGATCAAGTGGGAGCAGATCGCCTTCGAGGGGAATCCCCAATATGGCGTGGATCTGCACGCCATCGACTTTGCCGGGTTCGCCCGCGCATGCGGGGCCGTCGGATATTCCGTGAGCGATCCCGCTCGCGTGAAGGACATTCTGCAGCAAGCGTTTGCACAGCCGGGACCGGTCCTGATCGAAGCGGTGATCGATCCGTATGAACCGCCGTTGCCGGGGAAAATCACGACCGACCAAGCTTGGCAGTTCACGAAGGCCATGGCCCGTGGACAAAAGGATCGCTTGGAAATCGTCAAGACCGTCATTGAGAACAAGATTCGTGAAGTGGTGTAACGTGACCGCCGGGCAATGCACGGAGGCACTTGTCGTCGGCTCGGAGGTAAATCGGTTGGTTCACCAATACAGATTGTCCTTCATCAGACAGATTGTCCGTCGCCATGTGGGTTTGCATGGTGCTTGATAGACCGCGGCTATGTCGCAGAAAAGCTCCGTGGTCTCGTACGGCAGATTTCGAAACGACATCGCTCGGACGGATCATGGATCACACAGGGCAAAGTTTGTGCAATGCCTGAATCGGAAAGAAGACGACGCATGATGGATGGAGGATTTTTAAAGTTAGGGAGGGACGGACATGGACTTTGTCGCCAATATCGAGGAAATCCGCAAGCGGGCTCGCCGACATATTGAGGAAGGCTCCCTGACCGCGGACTACGCGCTCGATCGTAACCAAGTCGTTCGGATCCTCAATGAGGCGCTGGCGACCGAATACATGTGCGTGCTTCGTTACCGTTTTCATTATTTCATGGCGACGGGCATCCATTCGGCTGCCGTGGCCGAGGAATTTCTCGAGCATGCCGAGGAAGAGCAGGGCCATGCCGATCAGCTCGCGGAGCGAATCAAGCAGTTGGGAGGGAAGCCGGAGCTTCATCCCGCGGTCATCGCAGAACGGAGCCACAGCGAATATCGCGAAGGAACCTCACTGGCCGATATGATTCGGGAAGATTTGATTGCCGAGCGCATCGCCATCGAGACGTACAGGGAAATGGTGCGGTACTTCGGCGACAAGGATACGACTTCCCGAGTCATGATGGAAGGCATCCTGGCGAAGGAAGAGGAGCATGCGGACGAATTGGCGGACTTGTTGTTTGCCGTGCACCCGGACACCAACCAAGGCTCGCGGCGTCTGTACTTCAGCGATGAAACTCCGGGTCGAGTCGAACAAGAACCGGTCGGGTCGTGACGGGGGCAACGTCGGTACCAGCATATAACACAAGGAGGGATCCCGATGGCAAAGAAGCAACAGCGATCGAACCAGGATGACGAGGAGATGAATGAAGGCATGTCGGAGGGAGAGTCCGTCAACGCGCTGGAGTTGTTGAAAGAAGATCATCGAGAAGTGGAACAGTTGTTCAAATCGTTCGAAGAGGCGGATGGCCGCTCTCGACAGGGTATTGCGGATGAAGCGCTCAAAGCGCTCGAGGCCCATGCAAAGATCGAGGAGAACCTCGTTTACCCTGCCATCCGCGAAGCCACCGGAGAAGAAGACCTGGTCGATGAAGCCGTTGAAGAACATCACGTAGTCAAGTTGCTGATGAAAGAGCTCAAAAAAATGAAGGCGTCCGCCGAGGGATATAAGGCGAAATTTACGGTGATGAGCGAGCTCGTCAAGCACCACATAGAAGAAGAAGAGAAAGAAATGCTTCCCGAAGCGGAGAATGCGGATATCGATTGGGAAGAGCTTGGACAGGAAGCTCTGCGTATCAAAGAGCGGATGATGTCGAAATCTTCCAAAGGGCAACGACGAGCGGCATAACTGCGTCGCATCTCTCTGAGCCGTGTTTGGCGTGGTTGCAGGCCATAGGCGGTGATTATGGCCGCCGGCAGGAGGGGCCATGAAACATCTTATAGGTGTTCTGGTTCTCACTCCGATCCTGTTCATGGCGTTGGGATTACTTGGATACGTCGCTCATCTTTTCATTCTTGATGTATCCGCGGTGATCAATACGTCCGATACCGTATGGACCTATGTGATGTACGGGTACATCCTGTGGTTCAGCTTGGCGGTCTGGCACCTGTCATGCGTCGAGGGGATGGATGATGGAGGACTACATAAGTGACCCAATATCACTTTCCCCCGACCGGAATATGGTTAACGACGGTGGTGCCCATGTCATGCATCATGCTGAAACAGGGATCTACTTGGCGCGGCATTCTCATTCAGCAGAGGGGAAGGAGGTGACGTTTGTATGACTAGTCGGAGATTCGCGCAACTCATCGGTGTCTTATTCTTGATCGTGGGGGTTCTGGGATTTATACCAGGGCTCATGTCGTCTCCTCATCCAAACGCAGTGCCTGGTTTATTCGCAGACGGAGGGTATGGTCTTCTGTTCGGCCTGTTCCCCGTGAACTGGATTCATAATCTCGTTCACCTGGGTGTGGGTATTGCGGCACTGACCTCCGCCGGCAGCGTGAGCAAGGCGCGAGGCTTTGCTCGAGGTCTCACATGGTTCTACGGCGTGCTTGCCGTCATGGGCATCATCCCGCCGCTCAGTATGACGTTCGGGCTTATTCCTCTACATGGATGGGACGTCTGGCTTCATGGCGGAACTGCCGCTGCCGCGGCCTACTATGGATACGGGAGGCGGGCACAAGCCGCAGAAATAGCCGAAGGCTATCGCCGAGCTGCCTGATCTTTATCGCCACAATGAGACCACGGCTCCGGCCGGCGCCGTGGTCTCAGCCTTTCGTGCCGACTTCTTCAATGCCATCTCCGAATCGGTAAATCAGGCGGCGGGATTGAGCGATTTACGAGCCTCCCGCCGGTATCGAGCCGCTCTGATGCAGCGCCAGAGTTCTTCTCCGTATGGGAGCACGATGAAGACCGCGATGAAGGAAAAAAGAGCGACGAGGTAACCGGTGGGCACGGGGTCGGCCTTCGCTCGGAATTCAAAACGAGGCTCTTCGGGGCCCCATCCAAACAGCGCCGCAAATTGATTCCAGTACAGGATCGTGACGAACGATACCGCCATGATCGGCAAGACTTCCAAAAAACTGTGGAGGTGCTGCTCCAGGGGGCCGATGTAACGACGCGTATGCGCGTACGTCACATCCCATAAGGCCGTGGCTTCATGGACGACCAGCGCGACGAGCATGACGGCAATGACGAGGGCGTTGATATCAAAGAGCAGGCCCAATAAGACTGGAATGCCCGCTTCTCCGAGTTGCAACGCGTGCAGGACCGACTCTTTGGTCCCGGCGTTCTCTTCAATTTTGGTTCGCCGATGGAGAAAGTAGTCGGCCAGGCCGACGACGAGCCAGAGAGGGATGATCAAGTACAGAAGATACTGTCGCACCAGCAGCGCGGGATCAGCCACGGTATTCCTCGAGTAAAGAGCCGTAACCGGTAACAGACAAACTTTATGCAAGGTCCCGGCCTGTCCTATCGATAAGACAATCAAGACATCGGGTCAGAATCGGGTCAGCAGAATCGGGGTCAGGATGGGTACCGTTGGTTGTATAGAGGCACCCCAAGAAAAACTGTCCATGCCGGGACATACCGCCCATGCGAATGCCCCGCCGACACCGTTTCTGACGCTACGTATGCCTGTATGGACATACACTCGGGCATAACATTCGTGGGCTCTTCTGCCAAGTCGTAGTTGATAGGTGGTCTACCTCTTGCACCTTTTTTAACTGTTCCAAAATTGGAGGTCAACATGGATCACAAGGCACAGTACGGCTATGGCGCAAGAGCCCATGATTGGGACTACACGCTGGCGTGGAAGCGAGAGAATATTAGAGACGGTGACTCGGAGGCGGCTACGCCGGCGAAGATGACCCGCGTGATGCGGCTACAGATGACGGCCGCGGTAGCGGCTATCAGAAATCGTCTCAATAAATTGCACCGTTGATTTGTTTGCGATTCACAACACCATATGGAGGAAGCCGATGACTGTGAATCCATCAGGAGATAAGCCATACCGCACCAATACGCAGGATCTTGGATGGGAAGAAGAACGGGCTGAGTTCGACGATACTCGAAGAAACCTTGGCGATGGACAGCGGATGCTGTCCGCCATGGCGGGGATGGTTTTCCTCCTGTCAGGCTTGTCCCGCCGCGGTTGGTCTGGCGCGGGGCTGGCGATGGTGGGAGGGGGACTGCTCCATCGAGCGATCAGCGGGTACTGTCCCGCGTTTCACGCCATGGGAATCGATACGAGTGACCACAACCGCCCGGGCCGTCCGAACGACACGAATCGGTTGGGCCGGCGCAAGGTGCACACGGGTCGCGCAACGAAAATCCAAAGAGCGATCGAGGTCCGCCGTCCACCCGATGAACTCTATCGGTTTTGGCGCTCCTTGGAAAATTTGCCGCGCATCATGAGCCACCTCGAGTCGGTGCAGGTCATCAATGATCGGCTGTCCCACTGGGTGGTGAAGATGATGCCGGGTGCGCCGACAGTGGAGTGGGACGCCGAAATCATCAACGATGTGGAGAATCAACGCATCGGATGGAGGTCGTTGCAGGGCGCGGACGTGGACAATACCGGTTCGGTGGAGTTCAAGCCGACCGGGGACGGCCGGCGGACTCGGGTTACCGTGACGCTGCAGTACGCTCCTCCCGGCGGCCGACTCGGCGATGCTATAGCAAAGTGGCTCGGAGAAGATCCAAACACGAAGGTCGCCAAAGATTTGCAACGATTCAAGGAAGAGATGGAGACGGGCGTCCTTTCATCTGCCGCCGGTCGATAGGAGGACGCCATGCCACGAACTCCGTTTTCGGAGGAACCTCCCCTGGAGCTGTCCGGAAGATCGGACGCGACCACACTGCCCGGCAACGAAGAGCTTACCAAAGCAACGGTCGCCACCGCGCAGGGAGATGGGGACATATAAGAGCCATGCCCAGAGCCGCCCGCGGCACGTGTGACCCGTACGATCTCGTGGTGTTGCCGGACGACCATGTAATCGGGCGTGAAACGGCGGCGGTCACCCTCATTGCCTATTGTGATTTCGAATGTCCCTATTGTCGGCAAGCGCATACCTCCATCGGCCGATTGCGTACGAAGTGGCCCGCCCATATTCGGTACGTGTACCGGCATTTCCCTCTCGTCAAGAAACATCCCAATGCGCAGCTCGCCGCAGAAGCCTCTGAAGCCGCCGCTCTGCAAGAGCGGTTCTGGCCCATGCATGATTTGCTGTTCCACAATCAAGCGCATCTGGAACTAGACGATCTCTATCTCTACGCCGCCATGGCCGGATTGGACGTTCCAAACTTTAAAGACGATCTGCATTCGGGAGCCGGTGTGTTGAGAGTGCGGCGTGATGTCCTCTCCGGACATCGATGTGGAGTGCAGGGGACGCCCACATTCTTCGTGAATGGTCTCTTGCTGTCGGACAGCGATGAACTGGAGCAGACGGTATCGGGGCATATGAAGAAACAATAGTATTGAAGTGAATGTGCGTGGTCCCGAAGATCAGGCCTTAAATACATCACCACGTTGTCTATGTTAGGGACGGGAGAACATCTGTCCTCGGCGGGGACATCTTGTCTGCTCAAAGCGATCGCAAGCACAAGACTCAACTAATAAAAGTCCAGAGTTCAGCGTATGGCCGGGATAAGAGAGGCATACCGGTCCCTCGGGTCCATGTCTTGCACCGGGCGCTCATCGAGACCGGTCGAACCAGCCGGTACAAACACATGCTACTCACATTATCCAAGGAGCACCCCATGCATCGCATGATCATCGTGAGCGTTTTCATGGCGGTCACCGTAAGTTTTCTTACAATGCCAGGAATGCTTGGAGCGCAAGTGGATGTGCAATCAGACCCTACGGGAGACAAGTTGGATCCTAAGGCGGATACACAAACGTTCCTGACGATCGCCGTCGAGGAGCAGCAAGTCGCGATCGCTTTAGGTCAACTGGCCGCACAACGGGCGGAGAACAAGCAGGTAAAGGAATACGGCTCGAAGATGGTTGAGGATCATAAGAAGGTCCGTCGGGAGGCGGAACAGCTGGCGGCAAAACACCATGTCCCGCTGCCTACGAAGCTCACCCCCGAGGACAAGCAAAAAGTCGAGGAGCTGTCGCAGTTGTCGGGTCACGAATTCGATCGCGCCTACATGAATTTCACCCTGCATAATCACGAGACGAGCTTGGAGGAATTCCAGCGCCATGTCGACACGATGCGATATCCCGACCTCCGGGAGTGGTTCACCTCCACCTTGCCGGTTATCAAGTCCCATCGTGACCAAGCGCGCTCGGTAAAGAGCTCTCTACAGACGAATCCATAATAAGACGTGAAGACTTGCACACTCGGGACGCCGCCCGTTTCGGCGGCGTTCACCCACTCCGACGTGTCACAAGCCCTTCGAGTCTCGATATAGCCCGGGAAACGACATTGAAGACCGGTAAATCTGGGATACTCGGTGGAGAGGCTATGGTTCAAAGTCATCCGTCCGTTGTACCGCTTCTCCAACGCGTTCTGCATCCGACCGACTTCTCCGAAGCCGGCAATACGGCGTTTGCCCACGCGCTGGTCATTGCGCTGATCGCCCGGGCCAAGCTGACTATCCTTCACGTATCGGGACGTCGGGACGGCTCGTGGGCCGACTTTCCCGGTGTCCGTGACACCCTCGAGCGTTGGAGGCTGCTTCCAAAAAACAGCGAGCGAACCGATGTGGCAAAACTCGGGGTCGAAGTTCAAAAGATGCAGATGGTTCACGATGACCCGGTTGAATCCATCACGGCTTACCTCGAGACCTACGGCTCGGATCTCGTCGTCTTAGCGACAGACCAACGCAAGAGCGGGGTCCAGTGGCTCAACGGATCCGTTGCGGCCAATGTCGCCCGCAAATCACGGGAGATGACACTTTTTGTTCCCAAAGGGACAGAGGGTTTTGTCTCTCTCGATAACGGCTCGATCTCTTTGAGGAACATCTTGATCCCCGTCGCGCCGGTTCCGTCGCCGCAGCCGGCCGCTCAGGCCGTCGCCAGACTGGTTTCCGGGCTCCGTTGCGATACCGGGATGTTTACCCTTTTGCATGTAGGAGAGGAAGAAGCTATGCCGCAGCCGGCTTGTCCGGAGATTGCCGGGTGGCGCTGGAACCGGATGGCGAGGAGCGGAGAGGTGATCGAAGTTATTCATGAAGTTGAGAGAGAGGTCGATGCGGATCTGATCGCGATGGCTACGGACGGGCGAAATGGGTTTTTAGATGTGCTGCGCGGAAGCCACAGCGAGCGGGTATTACAAGAGACTTGCTGCCCGCTTCTCACGATTCCGGCCGACGGATTCATGACTTCTGTTCTGTAACAGTCACACAGGCCTCAGCCGGTCCAATAGGAAAAATGCAGGTATAGCCATGCCTCGGCGAAGCTGTTGGTGCGTTCGCGCGAAAGCCCGACGAGGAGCACCTTTCGTGCTTTACGTGAGCTGCGTTTCACGGGTATTTGCTAGTGGCCAACAATCCGTTATGACGATACATGATATGCGGTGCGACCAACGTCGCCTTCACGCTTTGGACATGCCGGACTTTAATATCACTTAGGTACCCATCCCATGGAAGGACAATAAATAATGTTACATCAAGCTCTCAACACGGCTCATGGTAGAAGCCTCGCCCTGACCTTGTGTCTTTTCCTTTTTGGAGGGCTTACCGCACAAGTAGCTTGTGCCGCTGATCGCGAGCAGGGCAAATCGCCGATGGCGCCTCGTGACGCGCAAGAGCCGTCCGTGGCGGAAGGAAATTACCTAACGACAAAGCAAGGTCAGCGTGTTGAAGATGACGACAATTCCTTGAAAGCCGGCTCACGCGGACCCACGCTCATCGAAGACTTCCATTTTTTGGAAAAAATGACTCACTTCGATCATGAGCGGATGCCGGAACGTGTCGTACATGCCCGGGGGTCCGGCGCGCACGGATACTTCCAAGTATACAAACCGCTGACTCGTTATACCAAAGCTGCGGTGTTTCAAGACCCAGCGGTCAAGACCCCTGTCTTCGTGCGTTTCTCGACGGTGAACGGATCCAGAGGTTCAGCCGACAGCGTAAGGGATGCGCGAGGCTTCGCCGTGAAGTTTTACACGGCCGAAGGCGTCTGGGACCTGGTCGGCAACAACATTCCCGTCTTTTTCATCCAAGATGCGATGAAATTTCCCGACCTGGTCCATGCATTCAAGCCCGAAGCCGACAACGAAATACCGCAAGCTTCCACCGCGCACGACACGTTCTGGGACTTCATCTCCCTCACACCGGAGTCCATGCACATGATCATGTGGGTCATGTCCGACCGAGCGATTCCGAGAAGTTTCCGCATGATGGACGGTTTCGCCGTTCATACCTTTCGTCTTGTGAACGACCAGGGGAAATCCACCTTCGTCAAGTTCCACTGGAAACCGCTGCTCGGTGTGCACTCGCTCGTCTGGGATGAGGCGGTGAAATTGGCGGGGCTGGACCCTGATTTCCATCGCCGCGATTTGTGGGAAGCCATCGAAAACAAAGCGTATCCGGAATATGAACTGGCACTCCAGCTGGTATCTGAAGAGGAGGCCGGCAAGTTGCCCTTCGACATTCTGGACGCGACGAAGATTTGGCCCGAAGACCAAGTTCCACTCCAGCGAGTGGGTAAACTTACGCTGAATCGGAACCCGGATAACTTTTTTGCCGAGACCGAAGAATCCGCATTTCATCCGGGTCATCTTGTGCCGGGCATCGATGTCAGCGACGATCCCCTCCTGCAGGGACGGCTGTTCAGTTATCAGGACACGCAACTCAATAGATTCGGCACCCCGAATTTCGCCCAACTTCCGATCAACCAGCCGAAGTCACCGGTCAACAACTTCCAGCAAGACGGCATCATGCGTTTCACCAATCGTCCCGGCAAGGCCAACTACCATCCCAATTCGCTGTCCGGCTCACCTCAAGAGGCGACCGCCAAACAAGGCGGCTATGTGCACTATCCTGCGCCGGTCCAAGGCCAGAAAGTGCGCGAGCGAAGTAAGACGTTTGCCGATCACTACACGCAAGCAGCGTTGTTCTACAACAGTCTGACGTTGCCGGAACAAGAACACATCGGTCAGGCCTTGATCTTCGAGCTGGGAAAAGTATCCGATGTGAAGATCCAAAAATTGATGCTGGAACATGTGGCGAAGGTCGATGACGCCTTAGGGACTAAGGTCGCCATGAAGCTCGGTTTAGAAGCACCGAAAGGGCAGCCGGCGAGCCGTGCAGGCAAAACGAAGGGATTGAGTCAGGAGGAAGGACCGAAAGACTCGATCAAGGGAAGAAAGATCGCGATTTTGGCGGCAGACGGCGTGGCCGCAGCCGATATCAAACAACTGGAAGCCGCGCTGAAAAAAGAAGGCGCCACCGCCGAAGTCGTCGCTCCCCACCTCGGTGAGCTTAAAGGCGGGCCGAAAGTCGACAAGAGTTTTGTGACCGCGGAGTCCGTCATGTACGACGCGGTGTACGTTCCCGGAGGAAAAGAGAGCGTCGCGATGCTCCTGGGCGACTATGAAGTGCGCCAGTTCGTGCGGGATGCGTATAACCATGGAAAAGCGATCGCGGCGAGCGCGGAGGGGCAAGACCTGCTCCAGGCCGTCGGGATCAGGGATGCGCCGGGTGTCGTCAACGACAAGAGCGGCGGCGGCCTGACCAAGTCGTTCATCGAGGCGATCAGTCGGCATCGCCATTGGAATCGCCCCAAGCCATAAACTACAGATCGGTCTCCCCGTTCGGTCACGGAGGAGGGGAAAGCCGCGCGTAAGGCTTTCCCCTCCTGCCAAATTCCTTTACCCAAATTTCTCGGGAAGTCGCTAGTGGCTTACAAACGGTATTGATCATACAAAGAAAGAAGAAAGGTGCGGCGTATTGGCTTTCACGATTTCAGAGGAGATCGTTGAAGGTCACTGTCGTATAGCCGGAACCCCGGGCAACATCCGAGGAGAGATAACCAGAATGGGCGCCAAGATGGGCCGACCGAGTATCGCGAAATCATCCCTCTGCATAGTGGTGCTTTTGAGCCTTCAGAATCTGACCGGTTGCCAAACGGCACAGACGGAAACCTACGGCGGTGGACATCGAAACGCGGAGGCTCCGCCTGCCAAAGAAGTCCGACAGGCCATGGATGCCACGAAGTCACGCGCGGATAAGGACATGGCTGCGGTTCTGACGGAACTTCAAGACCTCAATCCTAAGCCGATCGCGTCGCTTTCTGCCGAAGAAGCTCGAGCGCAACCCACTCCGGCCGATGCCGTAACGGCGGTTTTGCGGCAACGAAACCGCAGCACGGCTCCCATGTCCATCGGGAAAACACAGAATCGAACGATTCCCGGGCCTGGAGGTGATATTCCCATCCGCATCTATACTCCTCCCGGCAACGACCCGTTTCCCGTGATCGTGTATTTTCACGGTGGAGGGTGGGTGATTGGGACGATCGATACGTACGATTCGTCGGCCCGGGCGCTCGCGAAAGCCGCGGATGCCCTCGTGGTCTCCGTGGAATACCGTAAAGCTCCGGAACACAAATTTCCGGCAGCCCATGAGGACGCCTATGCGGCCTATCAATGGGTGCTGCGCAACGCCGACAGCTTCGGCGGAGATCCCTCGATGGTCGCCGTGGCCGGTGAGAGCGCCGGAGGGAATTTGGCGGCTGCCGTGTGCCTGATGGCGCGGGCGCGCGGTGAGCTGATGCCCGTCCATCAAACTCTCATCTACCCCATAGCCGGCCATGACTTCAACACGCCGTCTTACCGCGAAAATGCCCAAGCCAAACCGTTGGATCAGCCGACCATGGCGTGGTTCTTTGAAAAATACTTGAGAGAGGCGGCGGACGGGAAAAATCCATGGATCGATTTGGTGAACGCCCGCAATGTAAGCGGACTTCCGCCTGCCACGATCATTACGGCGGAAATCGATCCGTTGCGATCGGAGGGTAGGCGTTATGCCGAACGCCTCCTCCAAGACGGCGTTCCGGTCACGTACCGGAATTTCAAGGGGGTGACGCACGAGTTCTTCGGGATGGGGGCGGTCGTCGGCGACGCAAAAAAAGCCGTGCGGCTGGTCGCGAATACCATGAAGGGATCGTTCGACGATCCGGCGTTTTACCGCCAAGACGACCGCTCAGGGGGAAGCGCACAAGTAGAACCGCTGCAGGACTAGGGCGCGACGATTCGTAAGGAGAACGTTATGCCGGGGTTTCTAAGGTTATGCATCACGATGATCGGGGCCGTGGGACTGGTGCTTCCCGTGACGGCCCAAGGATCTCCATCCGATGCGCACTCAATTCTTGAGAAAGCGGCGGAAGGACAGCAGATCGAGATTTCGTTGGGTCAGCTTGCCGCCCAGCGTGCGGTGAATGAACGAGTGAAGGATTTCAGCCGGCAGATGGTCGAGGACCACAAGAAGGGAAGTCAACAAGTGGAGCAACTGGCCATGAAGGGCGGAGTGAAGCTTTCTCCCGGAGCCAGTGAAGAGCACAAGCAAAAAGTGAACAATCTCTCCCAACTGTCCGGCCATGCCTTCGACCGCGCCTATATGGACTATATCATCGAAGACCACGAATCGACGGTCGATGAGTTCCAACGGCTGGTGAAAACCGTACAAGATGAGGGCATCAAGCAATGGATCGCTTCGACGCTGCCGACCTTACAGACTCATCGGGACAAGGCGCGCGAAGTCAAATATTCGCTGCAGACCAACCCGGGACTCGGACGATGATGGGGATCGTCCCGCCGGTGACGCATGATTGAAAAAACGACCGATCAGTCGGTGCTACAACGCATCAATGAACTCGTCGGCCAGGAGCATCAGATGCTGGCGCGCGAAACGCCAAGCGAGGAAGACCGGCGTCGATTGCGGGCTCTGCAAGTCGAACTGGATCAATGTTGGGATCTCCTTCGTCAGCGACGCGCGCTGCGGACCGCCGGCGAAGATGCCGGCAAGGCCGAGGCAAGACCGCCGGAGATCGTGGAGAAGTACGAACAATGAAACAAGCGATCGAAAATCAATCCGAGTCAATCCAATTCACTTACCCATCAAACAAGGAGGCGGATATGTCGGTGATAGAAAAATCCATCGAGATCAACGTTCCGGTCAGCACGGCATACAACCAATGGACGCAATTCGAGGAATTTCCTCGATTCATGGAAGGCGTGGAACAGGTGCAGCAGCTCGACGACAAACGGCTGCACTGGAAAGCCAGCATCGGGGGAAAGGAGAAAGAATGGGATGCCGTCATCACCGAGCAGATTCCTGATCAACGGATCGCGTGGATGAGCCAGGGTGGAGCCAAGAACGCGGGCACGGTCACGTTTTCCAAGGTTGCTGAGAACAAAGCGAGGCTCAACCTTCGTGTGGAGTATGAGCCGGAAGGCGCCGTTGAGAAAACGGGCGACGCGATGGGTGCGGTGTCGGGACGAGTGGAGGCGGATTTGCAGCGATTCAAAGAATTCATTGAGTCACGTGGTCAGGAGACCGGTGCCTGGAGAGGAAAAGTTTGAGGAGACATGAACGATGGTTGGAAAAGACTCTGGCTGGAAGGTTTAGCGGGGAGCGCCGCCGTCGCGATGACGGCGGCGCTCCGGGGCGAACTCGAAGGTCGCTCGGCTTGGAGGCCGATCAATGCCATCAGCCACATCCTATGGGGATGGCATGCCGCCAAGCCGAGAGAGGGCACATTCCGTTACACCGGCGCGGGCCTTGTTTTAAACGCGGCGGCCTGCCTGTTTTGGGCAGGCTGTTATCGAGCTTGGCGTCGAGCCATGCCCAGGCCGAACTCTCCTGCGACCGTAGCGTTCGTCGGCGTCGGCACCTCAATCTTGGCATATCTGACCGACTACTATCTGGTTCCTCGTCGCTTTACTCCGGGATTCGAGTTGAGCCTATCGCGGCGTAGTTTTCCGTGGATTTATGGAGCCCTTGCCGTCGGGATGTTGCTTCCGGAATGGTTCAACGTTCGGAATAAAAGGAGAGCGTGAAGCCATGCCCCTTTTGTCCCCTCATTGACAGTTCATTCAGTTGCCCGGCGGAGAGATGTACGTGAAACCGTATTGCGTCTTCACGAATTCGTTGGTCCATTCCTTGCCGCTCGCTGAAAGCGGTCTCGCACCTTCAGAGAATCGGACGGATCTTGTCGGACCAACAAAGAAATAAACCAGCCATATGGACATAGCGACGACGGCATTGGGATTTGTGGCCGGCACATTGACCACCCTGTCCTTTCTCCCTCAAGTGATTCGCACCTGGCGCACCAGATCGGCGAAAGATCTGTCATTGCCGATGCTGATCGCGTCCACCGGCGGTTTGACCTGTTGGGCTCTCTACGGACTCTGGATCGATTCGATACCGATCACGCTGACAAACGGCGTGACCTCTATCTTGGCTGGAACGAATTTGTGGCTGAAGTTGCGTTACGGATGAGAACCACATGGTCTCAATGGAGCATCGTCGAGCATCCACGTACCGCAGTAATCGGAAGCGCCTCTCTATGGACCGGACCACGTGTTTCGAATCAGCCTCGGCCGACTCGTCGATCCGCTTCCCTCCAGCGTCGACAGCGTGAGCCTCGCCTGATGGTTCTCAGCCCTTGGCCGGGGGCATGAGCGAGACAGAGCCGTATCGGTCACCGGCTCTGGGCGGGACCGCCTTTGGGATGCGGCCCCCATCGGTCGGGGTAGATATTCGACTCGGTGCCTCGGCGATCCATCTCTCGATCGCGAACCATCTCTTCATCGCTGTCGCGGTATGCGGTTGACCCTCTATCGTATCGATCGCCGGCGCATGAAGGAAACGCACCCAAGGCCATGACCAGCAGACTACCGACCATGATGGCTTGTCGCATGGGACCTCCATTTTTTATAACTCCGCTGCTCGAATTCTACGGAAACTCTCCTACATTTCATCTCTACTCGCTATCTACTCACTGTATGTTCGGTAAACAAATCTGCAACGCTTGTACCATGAGCGACAGCGTACTCCGTGGGGACATAAGCACGCGGGGCTGTGTTTTGAGGCAAAAGTCCTGGCCGGTACTTCACGCGGCGGCGGAGCGGCTGCCGTCTTCCAGCGCGGCTATGGCCTCACGAAATTCCAACTCCACGGCTTCGATGCCGATGCGATCGCTCAGATGCTTGCGGCTCTCTTCATGGACCGCGGTGACATGACGGCGCAGCGCCGCTCGATCCGCCGGACGATGGGTGTGGTCGGCCACGATGCGCATGGTCCGCAGCATGCGTGCGGCGACCACCGTCGTTTCACCGCCAAAGGAATGGATCTGTTCGAACGACCGGTCGACCAAGTCGGCGAACGTGGTCGGTTGAGTCATTAGACGGGGC
>CAYXKP010000002.1:0-27391 GCA_964465695.1 uncultured Nitrospira sp. | reverse complement strand
CGCTTACGCGCATACTGGCTTCTTTACGTCCGAGGCCGCTGAAGAATTGGCCGAACTGCTGATCGAGGATGCGCCAGCGGGGCTGAGCCACGTCCTGCTCGTCTCGGGCGGCTCCGAGGCGATCGAGGCACAACATGGTGGCGAACGTGTCGTTGCGTCCGGGAGAAAGGCCGCGAATCGCGACTTGCACCAGTTGATTCAGGCCCAATTCAATATCCTCTTCCAACGTGCGTTTGGCCTCCATGGGTATGGCTTTTCGCACGGCATGTGCCGGGATGCGACTGTCCGAGGGCCCGCTGATCGTCGCCAGGCGATCTCCCTGTCGAACGAAGCGGCCGACGTCGAATTCCAGACGGATGACGGCGTCGTGGTGCCGGGTCAGCGCCAGCAGCCGTTCATGGTCGATCCTTTGCACATATCCCGTCGAGTCCGCCGTCACGATGTACGAGTCGATCATCTCCGGCGCCGCGGGATCATTCTTGTCCGCCGCTCCTTCCCGTGGCTCGGTGGTCCGATGGATGACCCGTTCAAGATCACATCCGATGGCGGCGACGAGATTCGGGGCGTCGATATGTTCCGACATGTGATAGAGGAAGTAGACCAGCATGCCGAAAGAAACCAAGGCCAGTATGATGCCGAGCGTGACCGCGATCCTGGGAATCGATTCGTCGCTGCCCGCGCTGTGGACCAACCGGAGGACAAGAAGCGAGTACACGAACGTGGCCAGAAACGACCCCATAACGAACTGAGTGGTGAGATTGCGCATGAAGGTGCGGATGGTGAGTGTACCGTAATGCTGGGCGATGAACGTGGCGGCCGTCAGGGTCATCGAAAAAGCCATGGTCACAATGGCCACCATGGCGGCCGCGATGGCGGAAAGCAACTGGCGGGCGGTGGTCTGGCCTCCGCTGAACAGCCACCACACCGGCTTCAGGCGATCGGCCACCACCCGATCCAATGCGTCCATCGAAAAGGCAAAGATGACGGCCAGCAGGACCATCGAAAAAGGGAGAATCCAGTCGTGCCTTCGCACACGGTCTAGAAAGCGATCGGCTTGTTTCTGGAGGTTGGTCATCGCATTTCCCTTGTCGCGTGACGTTGATTCGCTTCCGATTGCTCTTAATCCTTTGTAAAAGTCAGTTCCTGATGTGCTCGGATAGCAAACGCCGGACCTGTAGCCATTATGATTTGGCCTGATGCCTTGCACGGGTTTCTGCAGGTGTGCAGGATGTCGGCTGCATTCGGTGCGTGATGGGTGTCTCGATTAGCCATAGGATGCCAGGGTTTCTCACAGAATGATCGTTTCTAGAAAGATACAGAGACGAGATAGCGAGAGCATCTCGCCTGACATGGCGCTGAAGCCCTTAGCCCAATCTGTCCATCCCAAGACAGGTTGGCCGGAGTCGCCCGTCGCACGATTTTCATTTTCCTGTCCTGAACGGTAAGAGAAACCGTTCACTCTTCTCATAAAAACATCATCTGTGTGGAAACCGGGATGATCGGCCCACAAGTTGCTTCACTCAAACTTATGGCATTTGTCGTGAGTGTGATCTTCATTGTGGCTTGTAGCGTCTGCTTACCTTGTCGAGCCTCGGGGAATGACGCCATCCTTCCTCAAGGGGATCCACGTCTCCAAGCGTCTGATGCAGAGGAACACAACCGACGGGAGGAGATTCGAAAAAACCGGCTGAAACAACAGGGACAGGGAGAAAACTACCGCATCGAAGGCGAACTCCAAGGCGGTTCCCGAGGACCCAAGACTGAAGAGACAACAGGTCATAACCGGGAGGAAACCGGCCTCGAAGATCCAAGCGTGAACCCCGGTCAGGCCTCGGGATTGAAAACCGTACGTGGCCGCGTCCTCAAGGCCGAGGAGAACTCCCTTACTATAGAACAAGCAAATGGTGAAGAAACCGTTCTGACGATTGACCCCCGGACAAGACTCAACCGCAATGTCCATCCCGGCGACCGCATCACGGGGACCGTGACCAACCAGGGTCGAGCCGTGGTGGTTCAAAAGGAAGGCACACCTCAACCATGAGCCAGCTCAAGAAGCAGCGACGTGCCTCATAAACAACTAAACCGCACTATGTGAAAGGAGAATACCAATGGCTGAGTCAATGACGAAATGGAAACAAGACGCCGATACCTCGGAAGCCCAAGAGCACGGTGAAGGGAGAGTCGCTCGTACTATCGAGGAGCAGACGGCCAAGCTGCCTTCGGACGCCTGGCTGTGGGCCGCGTTTTCCGCGATCGGCATTTCCATGCTCTTGCATGCCGGTGGCAGAAGGCAGGACGGCCTCTTTGTCGGGCAATGGGTCGCGCCGTTCTTGCTGTTCGGCGTCTACAACAAAATCGTCAAGGTGGCGGGGTACGATCGTGCATCCCACAGGTCGTAAATCTCTGCCGTGACCGCTGCCCGATGAATGCGAAGGTGGGAACCCTGTGCATTGATGCAACAAGTTGTAGTTGAGGTTCTTGCCTTCGAAGACTGTGGAAGGAAACGGCATCAGAATGATTTCCGCTTTGCGCGACCTAGGCGAGGTCATTTACATGCACAGCGGATGACCCAGATGGAAGCCCTACGGGCGAAAGAGAATCGGTGAAGAATCGTAAAAGGAGGAAGCTCCCATGGGCATGAAGATGGTTTTGGTATTGACGGGTTTATTCATGATCCCGTTGGCGGCTGGTACATCGCCGGCCGATCAGGGTGTAGGACAGGCCCCTCCGGCATATGGGCATGGAGATGATCTCAAGCCGCCGAACGGTGTGATCGGGATGACCATACAAGTGGCCGCAGACCATATCGGCGAGCCGGCGGCTCTCTATGTCATGAAAGTCCGACAAGACGGTCCGGCTCAGCAAGCAGGATTGAGGCATGGGGATGAGATCGTGTCTGTGAATGGAATTCCTGTGAAGGGAAAGAGTTATGAGCAAGTCGTATCCATGATACGAGGCGAAGCGGGGACGCCTGTGAAATTAGAGGTCAAAGGAATTCGCGAGCTGTCGATTATGCGTGTGGACCGCGAAAAGCTCATGGCCGAACGACAGTCAGAATGAAAAGGTTCGGCTTAGCGTCCGTGATTGTCACCCGCATAGGTATAGGACCCAAAGGAAAAGACATTTTGAGATAAGAAAGGACGCCTATGACTGACACCATCAAAAAAAGTTGCTTGGCTCTCGCCATTTGTCTCGCCGTCCTGCCGGCGTGCACCGGTCGTTCTTCAGATACTCCGAAGGCGGCGGATCTCACGGGGAATTATCGAATAGTCAGTGGGGAGCGCGACGGCGCACCGATCGATCAGAAGGAGCTGACCGACGCGACCATCCAAATCAGCAACCAGACGATTACAGCCTACGACAAGGAGCGGAAAGAGACGTTTGCCGCCACGTATACACTGGAGACGAACCGGATACCTTGGCAGATCACGATGATCAGCACCAAGGCTCCCGAAGTCGGCGCCATCGCGAAAGGGTTGCTCGAAGTCGACCAAAACAACATCAAGCTCATCTATGCCTTGCCGAACGGGGAGCCGCCCATGGATTTCAAAGCCGGCGAACGACAGCAGATGTTCGTGCTCACCAAAACGGACGTCGCCCTGCCGGCCGATGCAACGACTCCGGCCGGGACCTGAGACCGAGGAGAACGATAAGCCATGGGTGATAGACCCGAACATGGCGGCAATCGGTTTCAAGGCCATGATGCGTGGGGACGCCGACGTGGTGAGTGGATGGAAAAACAAACTTCGGTCCGCCGTGGTATCGATTACGCCATCCACCGTGCAGGCCGAAATGCATCGACGATGGTCCGAACCGGGCTCAGGTGAGCTTTCGGAGCCCATTCGTCGCGGAACAGAAGAGGAGAACCCATGGCCGTTGAAGAGCAGGAACAATTGAAACGTTTGAAACGTCCGAGCGAGGCTCAGGCGATGCAAGAGCCGGAAACGGGACCTTCGACACAGGTTCGGCGAAGGAGCGAACTACCCAGCTCCCCGCAACGTAACGGCGCCGCGACGAACGGCAGGATGACGCAAGAACAGCAACTGGCCGGCGCCATGGGGTGGTTCGGTATCGCACTCGGACTGGCGGAACTTCTGGCGCCCCGGCGA
Source organism: uncultured Nitrospira sp. (assembly GCA_964465695.1). Classification (GTDB taxonomy): domain Bacteria; phylum Nitrospirota; class Nitrospiria; order Nitrospirales; family Nitrospiraceae; genus Nitrospira_D. The sequence goes on along the minus strand of CAYXKP010000002.1, from coordinate 23,282 downwards.
GTGGCGGCCATGATCGGCGTGAGCCCCGAACACCGGACATTGATCCGCTTGATGGGGTTGCGAGAACTCGCCAGCAGCGCCGGCATTCTGAGCGATCGGTCTTCGGCCGGTGCCGTGTGGTCACGAGTCGCGGGAGATGTTCTGGATTTAACGCTTTTAGGAGCGGCCTTCGGGTCGAGTCGTTTCGACAAGGGACGACTTGCTGCGGCGGCGGCTTCCGTGGCCGGAGCCATGGCGATGGACGTCATTACCGCGCAACAGCTGAGCAGAGGAATTCAAACCAGAAATGGAACGATCCCGATTACAGCAGCCCTCGTCATCGATCGGCCACGGGAAGAGTTGTATCGTCATTGGCGCGAGCTCGGCAATTTACCGCAATTCATGAGGCATGTAGAACGGATCGACGTGAGGGATGACCGTCGATCTCACTGGACGGCGAAAGGCCCGGCCGGTTCGGCCGTCGAGTGGGATGCCGAGATTACCGAGGACCGGTCAAACGAATTCATCGCCTGGCGATCAGTCGATGAATCGCACGTGGACCATGCCGGTTCCGTCAGATTCGAATCGGCGCCCGGGGGTCGGGGAACGGTCGTCACCGTGAACATGGAATATCGACCCCCGCTGGGAACGGTAGGCGCAGCGGTCGCCGCTTGGTTCGGCGAGGATCCGAGTCAAACGGTGAAGATGGATTTGCGTCGCTTCAAACAGGTAATGGAAACAGGAGAAGTCATCACGACCGAAGGGCAACCGGCGGGACGAGCAGAGAGTACTTCATGGAAATATGATCGGTCCGTAAGGTAGGGGTGAGGCGTCAGCGGCGCCGACCGTGGTTCGTGAAGCGTGAAGCGTCGCTCGAACGGTAAGCAGACACGAACAATGGGCATCTTACGAGATGCGCTTCACGAGAGACGAGGTACGGAATGAAAGCCAACTGTTGGTTCGGCAAACAAGACATGCGGGTGTTGGATGTGCCGGAGCCGAAAATCCTCAACAAGCGGGATGCCATCATCAAAGTAACTTCGACGGCGATCTGCGGTTCGGAATTGCACCTGTATAACGGTTTCGTCCCGATGATGGAACAGGGCGACATCATGGGACATGAATTCATGGGCGAGATCGTCGAAGTCGGACCGGAGGTCAAGCATCGACGGGTCGGCGACCGCGTCGTGGTGGCCTTTCCCATTTCCTGCGGCCGATGTTTCTTCTGCAAGAAGGAACTTTACTCCCTGTGCGAAAACACGAATCCCAATGCATGGATAGCGGAGAAATTCTTCGGCCATTCGCCGGCCGGCATCTATGGGTACTCGCACTTGACCGGCGGGTTCGCCGGAGGGCAGGCCGAATACGTGCGTGTCCCTTTCGCGGACATCGGCACGGTCAAGATCGAAAACGGCTTCACCGACGAACAAGTGCTGTTTCTCTCCGATATTTTTCCGACCGGGTACATGGCCGCCGAACAGTGCAATATCCAATCGGGCGACACGGTCGCCATATGGGGTTGCGGACCCGTGGGCCAATTCGCCGTCCGGAGCGCATTCCTGTTGGGCGCCGAGCGCGTCATCGCGATCGACCGCTTTCCTGAGCGGCTGCAAATGGCCCGTGACGGCGGCGCGGAAGCGATCAATTATGAAGAAACCGACGTCTACGACATGCTGATGCAGCTCACCGGTGGACGAGGTCCTGATTCCTGCATGGACGCCGTTGGATTGGAGGCCCATATGCCGGGCCCATTGTATTACTACGATCGGCTGAAACAGGCCGTGATGTCGGAATCCGACCGTCCCATTGCGCTACGGCAAGCCATCATGGCGTGCAGAAACGGCGGAACTGTTTCAGTGCCCGGCGTGTACGGCGGGTTGGTCGATAAGATGCCGATGGGCGCGGTCATGAACAAGGCGCTCACCATCAAGACAGGTCAGACCCATGCGCAGCGGTATTTCAAACCTCTGCTCGACCGTATCACCAACGGGGATATCGACCCGAGTTTTGTCGTGACGCATCGCATGAAGCTGTCCGACGCCCCCAAAGGGTTCGATCTATTCAACCGGAAGCAGGACGGCTGCATCAAAATCGTGATGACGCCGTCATGACTGATTCAGTGCCATATCCCCAAACCGGGAGGAACTCATGAAGATGAAAGCAGTCTGCCTTGCCATGACGTTGGCTGTCGTCTCCGGCCAAGCAGGATTCGGTCTCGCCGGTTGGGGCGACGGTCCAGGTTGTGGGCTCGGCAAAATGGTGTTTGAGAATGAACCCAAGTCGATTCTTCTCCAACACCTCGGGTCCACATTGAACGTTCCTTCTCAACCATTCGCGATCAGCACCGGGGTATCAGGTTGTACGAATAACGGCATGATCGTCAAAGAAGAACAGACGACCATATTTGCGGGCCAGAATTTTGAAAATCTATTACAGGAGATGGCGCAAGGGCGGGGAGAGTATCTTGCCGCTTTGGCAACCCTGCTGGGTGTGCCGCCGCATCGACAGCCGGAATTTTTTGCATTGGTTCAGGAGCGATACCACAGCGTCGTGCAGGCGGGAGACGCTTCACCGAAGGCCATGTTGGCCGCGCTACGGGTCTCACTGGCGAAGCATCCGGCAACTGTTTTAACCCTTGAACCTTGACCATGTCCGGCTCCGAGCTCAAGAGATCCGCCTAGTACCAATGGCGTTGATCCGGTTGCATGATCGATACGTTGCATGATCGATACGTTGAGTTCGGGCAAGACGGCTACATCTACGTAATCATATAGATTAGGCAGGGACAATGACCTCCAAAATGATGGAGACGACGACAGAGGTCTACAGTGGCGAGGAGCAGAAGAATATCGACCTGGTTACAGAATATATGCAGATCGCGTATGACCCCACGCGTGCGAGCGCGAAAGCCGTCAAACACCTCTGCGCCCACGGCAATCGCTTCGTAGCCCCCACGACGGTTCCCCACGTCCTGACTCTGGAAGAATATGCCGAGGACCATGGCTCTCTGACGAAGGAAGTGAAGGATCTGCACCTCGTGAGCTTCGACGTCCTGTTCGCGAAATATGATCGTGTGTGCGTGCGATATACGGCGGAGGGCACGCATAGCGGTGAACCGCATCACAACGTGCTTCCGACCGGCAGGAAGTCCCGATGGACCGCCTGCGCGCTGTTTCGAGTCGAGAACGGCAAACTCATCGAATTCATCAAAGAGTGGAACAAGCTCGTGATGTGGGAACAGTTCGGATGGCCGGTAGAAGAGTGCTTGACGTCCAGACGATGATCGGCGAGCGAATGGATCGTTCAGGTGCCCATTGATCGGCTCATTAAGTAATAGGAGGAATTATGGGTAAAGCACTAATATTATGGTGGTTGGGCGTTCCGGGCGTCATCGTTCTCCTGCTCTACTTTTTGGTTTTCTAGAGAAACTCAGTCATCCACTGGACCGCTGTTTAAGTCGAGAAATCGATCATTGGATGCCTAGAATGACGGCAACAGTGGTTGTGCTGTACCTCGATCGCACAGCTGATTTAGGCGGCCATGAAGGCAGTTAATCCTGCAGCGTCGGGGATAATTCGGCCCGAATGTGGAGCGTTGTATCAAGAAGACGGCAGGGTCCGATGGCACCTCTGGGCCCCACGGGTGGAAGCGGTGGATGTAGTCTTGATCGACGGGAAAACCCGCGTGACCCATCCGATGGGGCGCGAAGAGGGCGGGTACTTTATCTTTGAACGGAAGCAAGTTCAAAGCGGACAACGCTACGCCTATCGTCTGAATGGAGGCCCTGAGCGGCCCGATCCCGGTTCTCGTTGGCAGCCCGATGGTGTCAGTCGGCCTTCGGCCGTTCTTTGTCTGGACGACTTCCGTTGGACCGATGCGGACTGGCGCGGCATCCCGCGCGAAGACCTCGTGTTTTACGAGCTGCATGTCGGCACGTTTACGCCGGAAGGCACGTTCGATGCGGTGATCCCGCGTCTGCCGGTGTTGCGTGAGTTGGGCGTCACGGCGATCGAGATTATGCCTGTAGCCCAATTTTCAGGCACGCGCAATTGGGGATACGACGGCGTACATCCCTATGCGCCTCAGCAGAGCTATGGCGGGCCGCATGGGCTGCAGCGTCTCGTCGATGCCTGCCACCGCCATGGCCTCGCCGTGTTTCTTGACGTGGTCTACAACCATATCGGTCCGGAAGGGGGCTATCTGAGTGAATTCGGTCCGTATTTCACCGACCGCTATCAGACGCCCTGGGGAGCCGCGGTGAACTATGACGACAGAGGTTCGGACGAGGTCCGGGCGTTCGTGTGCAATAACGTCCGCATGTGGATTCATGACTATCGCTTCGACGGGTTACGGTTGGATGCGGTCCACGCGATATATGACTTCGGCGCATGCCACATTTTACGGGACATCAAGGTTGCGGCCGAGTCCGCGTCGAAAGATCGAGGCTATGCCGCGCATATCGTGGCCGAAAGCGATCTCAATGACGTGCGTGTCCTGTTGCCTCCCGAGCGAGGCGGTTATGGATTGGATGCACAATGGAGCGACGATTTTCACCATGTCGTGCATACCTGTCTCACCGGTGAACGGCAGGGATACTATGTCGATTATGGAAGGCCCGAGCAGCTGGCCAAATCATTGACCGACACGTTCGTGTTGGACGGGGGCTACAGCCGTTCGCGCGATCGGTGTCACGGAGGCGCCGACGCCGGACTTCCGGGGGACCGCTTCGTGGTGTGTATTCAGAATCACGACCAGATCGGCAATCGCGCCGAAGGCGATCGATTGAGCATGCTTCTTTCTCCACCGGCGCAGCGCCTGGCGGCAAGCCTGTTGCTGCTTGCGCCGCATGTGCCGCTCTTGTTCATGGGGGAAGAATACGGCGAGCCGCGGCCGTTTCAGTTTTTCTGTTCGTTCAGTGACCCGGCGTTGATCGACAACGTCCGCAACGGCCGGCGCCGAGAGTTCGAAGCCTTTCACAAGGACGGAGCGGACGTGCCCGATCCCCAAGCCGAGTCGACGTTCGGGGCCTCCCGGCTGAGCTGGTCTTGGGACTCCGACCCGCACCGGGCAGGACTGCGCCGGCTGTATCAAGATCTGCTGCGGGCGCGGCGCGAATGGCCGGCTCTGCGCGACTACCTACGGCGCACCGCCCGGCTGCTGCCGACCGCCGATTCCGTGTTGGAGCTGACTCGTGGAATGCCCGGCACCGAGTCCCGACAATCCATTCGCGCGCTCTTCAACTTGTCCGCAGAGGAGCAGCCCATTCCGGACGGTGACCACGGTCGCTGGAGGTGGAGTTCCGAGGCGGACCGCTATCATGGCGCACGACGCGCGCATGGGTCCGATGACCGTTTATTACCTTATGAATGCCTGATCTTTAACCGGCAAGGCTAGCTTATGAGTCAGGATGATACCTGGGGCATTGATTGCGTATATCAAGACGCGCAGGCAATGAGCCACAGGTTTCTCCGAAGTCATCGACGACAGTCCTCTCCAACCAGTCGATCGAACTCAGTGTGGACTAGGAGGATCCACAGGCGCCGAGATTCACTAGGCAATGATATGGTTCCTTCATGCATTGTTACCGATGAAGTCTTATGGCACGTTCCGTCTCCACCAAAAACTCCATCGTGCGCCGCAGCCGGTCGGCCGTCAAAGTCCGTCCGGTCCGATATGCCGTCGTGGGCCTCGGCCACATCGCTCAAATCGCAGTCCTACCCGCGTTCGACAACGCGAAAAAGAATTCCCGACTGACCGCGTTGGTGTCCGATGATCCACAAAAGCTGAAGCAACTGTCCCGCCGGTACGACGTGCCGTACTGCTATTCGTACCGGCAGTACGATCAATGTCTGCGTGAGGGCCATATCGACGCGGTGTACATCGCCCTGCCGAACAGTTTGCATTGCGACTTTGCCGTTCGCGCGGCCCAAGCCGGAATCCATGTTCTGTGTGAAAAACCGATGGCGGTGACCGAGCAGGAATGCAGGCGCATGATCCAAGCGGCCGACCGGGGCGATGCCAAGCTGATGATCGCGTACCGCCTCCATTTCGAAGAAGCGAATATGAACACGGTGGTACTCGCGGAGTCCGGCAAGCTCGGCAAGCTTCGATTCTTCAACTCCGTCTTTACCATGCAGGTGCGCGAGGACAACATCCGGGTGGAGGCCGAATTGGGCGGCGGATCGCTGTACGATATCGGCGTCTATTGCATCAATGCAGCCCGGTACGTCTTTCAAGCCAACCCGACGAAGGTGAGCGCCTCTATGATCAAAGGATCCGACCGTCGTTTTCGGGAGGTCGATGAAATGACGACGGCATGGCTGGAATTCCCGGGTCACCGCCTCGCGACCTTTGTGTGCAGTTTCGGCGCCGCCGATATCTCGGCTTATGAAGTGGTCGGCACGAAGGGACGAGTGCGGGTGGACCCCGCCTACGAGTATGTCGGCGAACGCGCGCAGGATATCACTCTCAATGGAAAAAGCCGAACCCGCCGCTACGAAAGCGGTGATCAATTCGCGCCGGAGCTGCTGTATTTTTCCGACTGCGTCCTCCATGACCGCGATCCCGAGCCATCCGGGATGGAAGGATTGATTGATGTGGCGATCATCCAGGCTCTGTATCGATCGGCAAAGACAGGCCGCCCCGTGTCGCTTTCACTACCCGACAAGACACAGTGGCCCGCCAAGGATCAAGTAATTACACGGCCGCCGATTCGGAAACCAAAACTTGTCCGTGTGAAGTCGCCTTCGCTATGATTTCCGCCGTCGTTTTAGGGCTGTCTGCGTGGTGGATGGTATCCGTAGATTGCGATGCAGTACCCGTCGACACGTCTCCTATAGTCGCCGGCACACCCGATGGAGTGGATTCGGGAAAGACCCGCGGACGGACCGAACAATCCGGGCTGGACAATACGCCAGGTGGCGGTACATTGCCTGGGGGGACAGTGCCGGGTGGCACATTGTCGGGTGGTACTCCGTCAGGGGGAATAGTCCCGGGCGGAACAGTCCCCGGCGGTTCCTTACCTGGTGGGACAGTGCCCGGAGGTACGTTGCCTGGCGGTACGTTGCCAGGAGGCACCGTACCGGGTGGCACAATGCCCAGCAAGAAACTGCCCGGCGAGGATGAATAGCCTCGCGTCTCGCGTGAAGCGCAGAACAGAACCAGAGAGTATCTTTACTAATTGGTTGCGACATACGCTTCACGAGATACGAGCGACGACGGTCGGAGTAGCGGATTGGCCGGTCTCGGCCCGTAGAGACGGACGATTGCATCGGAAGTGTTCATGAATGGTGCGGGTCACCGAGTTTTATGGAGTCGAAGCACGGCGATCGAGCGGGCTTGGAGGCTGAATGAATCTCCGCCTCTCAATTGCTTATGATCTTCCGGTTCTTCGGCAGCGCTTGTATCGACAAGCATTTCCCACCGAACTCCGCGCTGGTGAGCGGGAAGGACGAAGGGAATCTCCTCATGATGGGCATTGAACAGGAGGAGCAAGGTATCACCATGAACGGGGCGTCCTCTGTAGTCTTTCTCATGAATGGCATCACCCGCCAGCCTCACGCCCAGTGAGCGGGCATGCGGATTCTGCCAGTCTTGATCCGTCATCTCATGGCCGTCCGGTCGGAACCAAGAAATGTCCTTGATTTCGGACCCACGGATGCGCCGCCCTTGAAAAAACTGACGCCGGCGCAGCACGGGCTGCTCGCGCCGCAACCGAATCAATCGCTGCACAAAGGCCAACAGTTGACGATCGCGGTCCTTCAGATTCCAGTCGAACCAGCTGATCTCATTGTCCTGACAGTAGGCGTTATTGTTGCCTTCCTGAGTGCGGCCCAACTCGTCGCCTCCGCAGAGCATGGGGACGCCCTGGGAGAGGAACAGAGTCGCCAAAAAATTACGTTTCTGTTGCTCGCGCAGGGCCAAAATCGCCGGATCGTTCGTGGGACCTTCCACGCCACAGTTCCAGCTTTGATTGTTGTCATTGCCGTCGCGATTGTCCTCCCCGTTGGCTTCATTGTGTTTTTCGTTGTATGAAACCAGGTCGTGGAGGGTGAAGCCGTCATGGGCGGTCACGAAGTTGATGCTGGCATACGGGCGTTTCCCGCTGCGCTCGTAGAGGTCGCTGCTGCCCGAAAGACGGAAGCCGAACTCGGAGACCTGTCCGCCGTCGCCTTTTACAAAGCGGCGGATGGTGTCTCGATACTTGTCGTTCCATTCGGCCCAGCCCAAGGGAAAGTTTCCGACCTGATACCCGCCGGACGCCAAGTCCCACGGCTCGGCGATCAGTTTGACGCGGGACAGAATCGGGTCCTGGTGGATGATGTCGAAAAAGGCGCCCAAGCGATTGACATCGTGCAACTCCCGCGCGAGGGCCGAGGCGAGATCGAAACGAAATCCGTCCACGTGCATTTCTTCGACCCAATAGCGCAGGCTGTCCATAATCAGCTGCAACACGCGCGGATGATTCATGTTCAACGTATTGCCGCAGCCGGTGTAGTCCATGTAGTAGCGTTTGTTGTCGTCGACAAGGCGATAGTACGCGGCGTTGTCGATGCCTCGGAAGCAGAGCGTCGGGCCGAGGTGGTTGCCTTCGGCCGTATGGTTGTACACCACGTCCAGAATCACCTCGATGCCCTCGCTGTGCAGGGTCTTCACCATCGTCTTGAACTCGCGCACCTGCTCGCCGCGTTTTTGTGAATACGCGTACCGAATGTCGGGCGCAAAAAACCCGATCGAATTATAGCCCCAATAGTTCGTCAGCCCGCGATCGTGCAAATGTTGGTCGCGAACGAAGTGATGGACGGGCAGCAATTCCACCGCCGTCACGCCGAGAGTTTTGAGGTGATCCAGAACGGCGGGCGACGTCATGCCCGAATAGGTGCCGCGGAGGGCCTCCGGCACGTCGGGGTGGCGGGCGGTCAGCCCCTTCACGTGGACTTCGTAAATGATGGTTCTGTCCCATGGGGTGAGCAGAAGTTTGTCACCGCCCCAGGTGAAAGATGAGTCAACCACCACACTTTTCGGAACATAGGCGGCGTTGTCCCGGTCGTCCATCGAGAGATCGGCTTCCGGGTCACCGATGCGATAGCCGAACGTGCGGTTCTCGGACCATTGCACGGTCCCCGCCACGGCTTTCGCATATGGATCGATGAGGAGTTTGGCCGGGTTGAATCGATGACCTTGTGCGGGATCGTAGGGCCCGTGGACGCGGTACCCGTAGTGCTGTCCGGGCAGAAGCTCCGGCAAGTACACGTGCCAGACTTGGTTGGTTTGCTCTTCTATGGGAAGAGTAACAGAGGGATGCGGATCGTCGGCGCGGTCGAACAAGCAGAGTTCGACCTTCGTCGCATTTTCAGAAAACAGAGCGAAGTTGACGCCTTGGCCGTCCCAAGTGGCGCCGAGCGGGAATGGAGATCCGGACCAGGCACGCATGCCCGCACCCATGAGCAAAATAAATGCCGCGACTAAATAAGGAGGTGCCCTAGCTATACCAGCATACGCCCATTCGGGATGCGACTGAAATAGAGACAATCTGTCCCGATGACGGACAAGTGGCGCGACTCGGGGCTTCCAAACCAATAGTGCCGTGGAGATCCCTAGTGGGGACGGGAACAAGGGACTGATAAGAGGAGCACATGGAACACTGTTTCGTCGGATCTCCCGGATCCAAGAGGAATGTTCTTCCGTTTGCGATAGCAATGGCGACCGGTGTGCTTTTTACAGGGTGTGTCTCGCCGATGGCATTGCATCACGCGGTGTTGGCCTACGACCGCACCGTCGAACAGGTCACCAGCGAAGAATTATTGCTCAATATCGTCCGCGCCAGATTTTACCAACCGTTGCATTTCACGAAAGTTTCCAGCGTCGCGGCCACCTTTGACTTCCGCGTGAGCGCGGGCATCGCTCCGCCGGAAGGAGATGCCCGGGGATTGGTCGGACCGGTGTTCAATGCCACGGCGGCTGAAAACCCGACCATCACCATCGTCCCGATCGACGGAGAAGAGTTCACCACTCGACTGCTCACACCGCTGGATGAAACGCGATTCCTCAGGTTGCTCGAAGTCGGGGAGAATATGGGCATGGCGCTGCAGATGGCCGTCAGCTCAATGCGTATCCAAATCGGTGGCGGAACCGCTGTGTACCTGAACCACCCGGGACGTCCGGTGGAATACGAGGAATTCCAAAGACGCGTGCGTCACGTGACTGCCCTGTACGATGAGCATCGGCTGCATATCGGGTCCGTCATGGCGGAAGAAGCCTGGACCGGACCGTTGCCCGCCGGCATTGCGCCGGGTGACGTACTGAGCGCACTGGACAAAGGCTATAAGTGGAAGACGAGCGGAGACAAGTTTCGGCTGGATCGCATGCGCGTCCTCATTTCGAACTATCGACCGCATGAAGTGGATGAATCGGTGCGTCAAGCATTGGGAGAGCGGCTGAAAGAATGGCCGGCGAATGAAATCCTCCTCGACATTCGGCCCGACTTCCCCGGAGGAGAGTTTCCGATACGGGGGCAGATCACGTTGCGCAGTTTTAATTCCGTGTTGGAGTTTTTTGCGCGGAGCATGCGGGAGGCGTACCGTCGGCAGGATGCCGTACGACTGTTGACGATCGAAGAGTCCGACAAAGCGTTGGAGGATGCCGCCGTGTCGGTTCGGTATGAGGGCCGATACTACTCCATACGAAAGCCGGCGCCGGGTCGGCCGCAAGATATTCAAAGTGCCAAGGCCTTCGACATGTTGTACCAACTGTTCCAGATGATGGTGCAGCCGGTCAATGCGCCCGTTCCGGGTATCGCCATCGCGAAATAATCATTGCCGTGGTAGGCGGTATTTCCATAGGGCGCCTGTTACGTGCCTGGAATCGGCGTGGGCCCTCTGGCACGCTGCATGCCTTTCGGTTGATAAGGGTGAGGTTGTCACGCTAGGGACCACTCCAGTCTTGTGCTTTAGCCGGGAATGATAAACATCATCAAGGTTTCTCGCAGGCCTGGCGCAAGCAATCAGCTCACGTGGGGCGATAGAGACATACCGGCATTGATTCGAATCGGAGGAACGATGCGTGAACGATCGTTATTGGCTGAGCACGAACCCTGGTCTCTCCGTTCTGAAGACCGGCTGAGCAACGATGATTTTCGCGCTCTGAGTTCTCATCACAACGGAGCATGCGTGTCACTCTTTATGCCGACCCATCGAGGAGGGCCGCAAGTCAGGCAAGATCCCATCCGGCTGAAGAATTTGCATCGGGCGGCGGAACGAAGCCTGATTGGACAAGGACATCGCTCGCCGGACGTTCGTTCGTGGCTAGCGCCTATCGGCTCGCTCGAGGAGGATGTCGAATTTTGGCAGCATCAAAGCGACGGCTTAGCCGTCTTTATCGCCACGACCTTTTTCAGGTTGTTCCGTCTCCCGCTGCAGTTCGACGAAGCAGTGATCGTGGCCGACCGTTTTCAGGTCTCCCCGCTGTTGCCCTACCTCACGGAAGATGAGCGGTTCTACCTTCTTTCGCTTAGTCAGAACGGCTGCCGTCTATTGCGCTGCACGAGGGATACTGTCCAACGATTAGAGCTTCCCGGCGCGCCATCGAGCATGACAGAGACGCCAGGATATGAACGTCGTGAGACACAATTGCAGTTCGAAGCACTGGCCCCCAGAGGCTCCAGCGGTACAAGCAGCGGAGGAGGCACGGCGCTCTTTCACGGGCATGGCTCAAGTAGCGATGCCTCGACGGCCGATGTGGAGCGATACTTTAGGGCAGTGGATCGTGCCGTCTGCGACGTATTGCGTGATCGCCGCGAGCCGCTGGTATTGGCCGGTGTGGATTATCTCCTGCCGTTGTATAAAGCTGTCAGCGATTATGAACCGATTGCCTCCGAGTCGCTGCCGGGAAACCACGAGGAACAGCGGGATGAGGACCTGCGTCGAGATGCGTGGGGAATCATGGAATTACGAATGATTCAAAACCGACAGGCGATTCTTGCGCAAGTGAGCGAGGCGTTGACGACGGGGCGCGGATCCGATCGGCTGGAAGAGGTGGTGCCGGCGGCCGTGCAAGGGCGAGTAGATGTGCTCGTTGCGCCCATCGATCGCCATGTGTGGGGACGTTTTGATTCTGATCGCCAACAAGCTGAAGTGCATGAGGAACAGCAATCGAACGATGAAGACCTCTACGAATTAGCCGTCGTCCAAACCTTTCTCCATCGAGGCCAGGTATTGCCTGCCAAGGGCGGCGAGACGTTGGCTGCGCGCTTCCGATATTGACAATCGAACGGCGAGCCGTAGATGTAATCAATCTAAACCGGGATTTCCAGCGGGTGGATGAGACTCTGCAGCGAGGGGTGACGGAGGATCTATCGATCCCGCTGGGGTGTGCCGGTGGTGCCGGTTCAACTTAAACCGGCCCTCGTTGAAAGAGCATGATCACCGAGCAACCGGGCGGATGGAGAACTGCCGACCGCCCAGACGCTCCGGCAGGACGGCATGGTGTATGGCATGAAACTGGAGGAGATCCGGGCAACCCCGGCAGTGTATCATGCATATTAACTTCCCATTTCACTGAGAGATATAAGAGGACGACATGGATCTACAGATTGAAGGGCGCCACATCGAGGTAACCGACGAATGGGCCGCCGATATCGCGGCGCGGGCCGGCGAGCTGAAACCGTCAGCCGACGTGGTGCATCTCCGCGTCACGCTGGCGCGGCACGATCACCAGAAGGCCGAAGACACCCACGAAGCCGTCCTTGTCGGGCAGATACCCGGCCATACGATCACGGCGCGCAAGAGCGACAACAGCTTCGAAGAAGCCATTCGGAATGCCTTTGAAGCGTTTGAGACGGAATTGGAGCGCGTGCAGGAAAAACGGGCGTCGCATGAAGTCCGTGTCTCGGCGCCTCCGGAGCACGGCGTCGTGACGCGGCTCTTTCCCGAGGAAGGCTACGGGTTCATTGTGTTGGATGACGGCACCGACGTGTACTTTCATCGCAATGCCGTGCATGACTTGCCGTTCGAAAAGATGGACGGCATGGAAGTGACCCTCAATGTCGAACCGGGCGAAAAAGGTCCACAAGCCACGACCGTGAATCCGGTCGACCCTCTCCAATACTACGCCGATAAAGGCGCGGCCGCCTGAATCTCCCGTCGCCGGATCGGTCGACGAGCAGGAGCTCCGGGCTTCTTCGTTGCGTATTCGTCTGCGGCTAGGGGACTTACCGGTTTCGTGCCTGCAGGAATTCCGCTACAAGTTCAGAGCGACTCTCCCCCAGACCGAGGAGGTATCTCCCCATGGATCACTACATTACGAATATTGAAGAAGCGACCATCAAGAACGACACCTTCCGCAAGGTATTGTTCACCGCGGAGCACAGTCAGTTGGTCTTAATGAGTCTCAAGCCGGGAGAAGACATCGGCACGGAGACTCATGACCTGGATCAATTCATCAGAGTGGAATCGGGTCGGGGAACCGCCCGCCTGAACGGAGTGGAGTATCCGCTCGAAGACGGAACAGCGGTAGTCATACCCGCGGGGACCGAACACAATATCCTGAATGCAGGACAAGAGTCGTTGAAGCTGTACACCATCTACAGTCCGCCGGAACACAAAGACGGCATCGTACATGCCACGAAACAGGATGGACTCAATGATGGGGAAGATCACTTCGACGGCAAGACCACCATGCTCCAGGAATCCTCCATGCAACAGTCCGGACGCAACCGATGAGCCGCGTGAACATCGGCATGGTATCGGGGGCGACGCTCTGTTTGATCATGGCGGCCTGCCAGTTCCCCGATAGGGCCGCCGTCCGCTCTGTGGCCACGGAGAAGGCTCCGACCACCATGGTGCTGCCGGCCGCGCATCGTTCCGCCGATTTCACGACGGGATCGATTTTCTTCATCGGCAACGCGACCGTGCTCATCCGGTACGCCGGCTTCACGATCTTGACCGATCCCACCTTCATCCACAAGCACGGCGAAGTGCCGCTCGGTTACGGCTTGACGACGACGAGGCTCACGGATCCGGCGATGGACATTCATGATCTGCCTCCATTGGACCTCCTCGTCCTTTCGCATTTCCATGGCGATCACTTCGACCAGGTGGCGGAGCGGGAGCTGGATAAATCGATTCCGATCGTGACGACGGAGGATGCCGCGGAGGAATTGGCGGAACGCGGATTTAAGCATATTCGTCCGCTCGAAACATGGGGGCCGGTCCTGATCGAAAAAGGGGAGGCCCGTCTTCGGATCACCGCGATGCCGGGCCGGCACGCTCCACGACCGATCCATCTCGGTCTGCCGGACGTCATGGGCAGCATGTTGGAGTTCCAATCAGCGTCCGGGGCGGTGACGTTTAGAATCTATATCACCGGCGATACACTCGTGATCGATGAGTTGAAGGAAATCCCGCTCCGTTACCCGACCATCGACCTGGCCCTCTTGCATCTGGGCGGCACTCGTGTGCTCGGTCTCCTCGTCACGATGGACGGCAAACAAGGGGTCGAAGCGATGCGCATCGTCAAGCCTGCTCTGGGCATACCCATTCACTATAACGACTACGATCGGTTCGAGTCGCCGCTTTCCGATTTTAAGGAAGAAGTCAAGGCGGCGGGCCTCCAAGATCGTATTCATTACCTGAGGCACGGCGAGACCTACAACTTCGAAGTGTCGGCCCCGGCTGCCATCAAATCTCAATGAGCCGGACGGGCCTTCGGCTGAAAGGATGGAAACATGACACAGAACCGCAGAGAAACCTGCCTGATGTTCGGCGCAGGGTTGTTTGCGCTGGGACTCGCAATCGCCGGACCTGCTTGGAGTCTGGACCCCACCCAGTCGACCGGACCCGGCGTCCACCAAGGAGAAGATGGCTCCATGTCGACGAAACAAGGTGGAAACACCGGCCCTACCACGGGCCGCAACGAGCACAGCGGATCAGCCACGGGAGCGGTAAGAGATCCTTCCAAAGCCGAACCTCCCCATGACAAGAATCGAGGTTCAGGCCAAATGGGCTCGGATTCGAGCCATGAGGCCGGTCAGGCGAAAGACCGGAAGCAATCAGGCGCGCGCACGGGCAAGTAACACAGAATACGCTGCAATACGGGATCTTACGGATCGCTTCCAACATCTTGTCGAAATACTTAGCGCTATCATGGCCCAAGTTGAAGGAAGAGGAGAGGCACAACAGCAAGAGAGCAAGGCTCCGAATGAATGTGGTCATCAGAATCTCGTGAAGGCTGAATCACGAACAAGCGATGTGGATCCAGATGTGCAGATCTACCTCTGCGCGATGTGCCGAAGGTCTTTCGCGGTAAACGCATATTGAAACCGGCCGATGTTCCGGAGCCTATCGCGCTTCCCGTTGACTTACCGGCGGACCCTATCGGGGCGACACTCGTTTCTCGGCATCCTGTATGTGGTCACACTTGATAACGCAAAAAGAGATGGCCGCTTTTGGCGGCTAGCTTCGCGGATAGCAGTGTTCCCCACATCGCCTGCTCGGGTGCTAATTCCAGCGGCCCGGAAAACGGCGGACGCTCTCCGGTCCGGCCTCGTCCGACGATTTGGGGTGCCATGGTAAGAAACAATTCGTCGAGCAAACTTTGCCGCAGAAACGACGAGAACAATGTCGGCCCTCCCTCATGGAGGAGCAGCTTGACTCCATGTTCCTCCTGAAGCAGCGTCACCATGTCGCAGGGGTTCAGCGCGGCGTCGCCGGGAAGTATGCGAACCGTAGCCGGCAACGTGCGCCCATATTGCCGTTCTAGACGCGCAGCGCCTTGTCGGGTCGTCAGCACAAGACTGGGGATCTCATCGCGTCGGAAGAATGGTTCATCCAGTTTGACATGGCCCATGCCGCTGACCACGACGTTTAGTGGATGTTGAGCGGCTTTACCCAGGTGCTTGCGAAATGCGTGAAACTCGTCCTCGAATGGGGGATACACGCAGCCGGCCGTCCACACATGTCCTGGCGCGTTTCGAAATGTGTCTTCTCCGATCATGACCGCGTCGGCATAGGCCCGTAGCGTCCCCATGATAAAGGCATCCTCTTCGTTTCTCCCGCTGATGTCCGCTCCTCCCGACTTGCCCGGAACCTTCAGTGACACGATGCCATCCAATGTCTGAACGAAGTTGGCGACAATCCGCGGTGTTGTGGTATCGCTGAAGAACAGGTCGCCGTCGTAGGCGGCGCGCAAGTTCTTCGTCAGACCGGGGGACGGCGAAGCCCCGGTTCCGTCATAGAGTGTCTTGATGTCCAACGTCTCTCCAGAAAGGTGACACAGTGCGGTGGTCCCTTGGGACTATTGAGCCCGGTGCTTGCTGCCACCGACACTAGGATCTATTGCAGTAGTGCGTCCGATGAGCTCGTCAGTCTTTTCACCATTAGGCTTCTGACCTTGCTGTAAGGAAAATCGAAGGATAGTAGCTTTTCTTCCCCCTTCGTTCAAGTTGCCGGGGCTCGCTCCAGGCTCTCGGGTAATTGTGCTCGTCCGTTGTTGAGAAGGAAGATTTGCCGTTCGTAACGCCGGCGACCGGGTCCCCATAATCTTCCTTGCAGTGATAAGATGAAGGAGCTTCATCGATAAAGGCTGGATACCTGAAGCAGATCACGGCAAGGTGAGGGGGCATGTTACGTGTACTGCAAGAACGGGGTTTATCGGCGCGCATATCGGGTGTTGCGCTGCTTGTTCTCGGAGTGGTGAGTGCTCTGTCCCAGTCCATGGGTGGCTTGAGAAGCGAGGATACAGTGAGCAATCAAATCTATGTCATCGCGCCGTACCGCCAGGCGTCGACGTGGGTATTTGATGACCCGACGGTCGGACTCAAGGCCGAGCCCTTTGTCTCCGGCATACCGGAAATGATCGATGCCTTGGTGCAGTCAATTCCTCATGCCGAGCAAGGTTTTCGGCTCCTGTTTTCGGCCGCGCCGTTCCCCGGCTACCAGGTGGAACTGGTCCAAGTGCGGCCCGAATATGGAGGGATGTGGTATCGATGGACGGCGACCGACATGGAAGGGTGGCTTTGCCCCGCATTATTCAAATATTTCACGGACCCACCGGCAAAGCTATACGCCAGGGCTGAACCTCTCTAGAGCCCTATTGCCCTATTATAGACTCGGCTCTTGAGGGTGAGGCGATGCCTTATCGCGGGAACTCGTACGGAACTTATCAAGGCTCCTCTGCAATTGTGTGAGTTCCCGTTCCAGCTTGATGAGCTGATCCCGTGAGACAGTTCTCTCATGCTCCGTGTCACGACCGATCAGGAATCGGGCGATCGTGGCGGTGACATACCCGAAGATGGCAAAGGCGTAGAGAGCCATGAGGAACGTCAAAATCCGACCTTCCGGACTTCGTGGCCAATAATCCGACCCCATCGTCGTGATTATCATACTCGCCCACCACAGCGCCGTCCCGAAATCCTTGATCCCAGGTTCCCCGGCCACGTCTTTTTCAAACGCATAGATGCCGGAGGCTCCGATAATGATGACGACCAACGTCAGGAGAAGCACATATTGAAAGCCGCCCCGCGTTGTGAGGCTTCTCAGTGAAGACATCGTTCGATTCACGCTGCCGACCAGCCGAGCGAGTTTCAGTCCTCTTGCGGCACGGAGAGCCGGTACGAGGGCGGTCAAGCGGACGACTCGTAACGCAGGAATGACGAGCGACAGAACGGTGAGCAGGTTGTGTTTCAGGTATTGAAGTTTGCGTGGGGCCAAGGCAAAGCGGACCAGAAAGTCGATTATGAAAATGACCCATAACGCGACGGCGACATGCTGCAGGACTTGATTCGGCGGTCCGGTGAGATCGATCACCACGATCACCAGCCACAGGAGGCCCAGCCACTGCATGGGACGTTCCAGCCATCCTTCTAATTCAGCCAACACGTGGAGCCGTTCCCGCAGGATTCGAAATGGTGATACCGGCGTCTTATCTTGGGATCGTAAATTCTTTTCCATGTTCCAGTTGAAAGAAGAATGAGTGAATCTGCCTGCAAACGAAGGATCGGTGGGGAGATCGAATCACGACTGAACGCGAGAACGGACAGCCGACGGATGAGTACAGTCTTGATGTCGTGCGGCTTTCTTATTGGTTTAAAACCGTGGAGATCTTGCCCTCCGTTCCTTTCAACGAGTGGTTCTACGATGCTTTCCTGGTGGCCCCTTTCATTGTCTCATCGGATTTCACACTGTCGTCCGGAGCTTCTCGGTTTGTTCTAGCGCGTCCCGCCTCGGTGTTCGGAACGTCGCCGGGGTTCGTCACAGGATCTTCGTTCAGGTCGACCCCCATCGGAATACTCGGCGCTGCAGGTGACTGAGGATGGACCGGAGCTTCGCCGACCGGAACCGGGCCGGAGCCGTGGTAGTCCTCGGGATCATAGCCGCCGGTTGCCTGATTGTTCGGGCTGCGTTGTTCGATCGGGTTCCGCACACGTTGTCCTTTGGGTCCGGCACCGCTATTGGGAGTGGATGGTGTTGTTTTCTTGCGGGCCATGGTTCATCTCCTGATTAATTTGATGCATCTTCGATGCACTTCAAGCTCAAAGGGTTACTGACGCAATAGCGGTGCCAGAAGCGTTGCTCTGCTTCGTTATCAGAGAGGTGTGTGCCTGTAATCGTTGGGTGATTAAACCTCTAGGGAAAGAGAGAGTCGTTGTCTATGGAAGGAATAGGACACAATACAGCTCCCGTCTAATCGTCTGATTGCGATTTCGAGGAGCTAGTCCGTGTGTTCTGTTGATCCGCAAGTAAACGACACCCAGAAGGCTGGCGTCTTTAGTCATCAACAACCATAAACAGCATGGCAAAGCGCCGAGAACCGTTTCTTGCTCAAGGAAGAGGAGGAATCCATGAACCCGACGACCACGCGGGTAGAGCAACACACCGATGAGGCCATTAATAAAAAGATACGCTTACAGATCCAACGAAATATTTCTTATATAGCGCGCCAAGGACGCCATGAAATCGATCGGCGGCTTAAGGAGTTGGATCAAGAATGGGACATGGAGCGCACGCTGGAGGCGAATGCCGCTTCCATCGCCCTTTTGGGACTTGGACTCGGAGCGATGGTCGATCGCCGGTTCTTCGCGCTTCCGGCGGTGGTAGCCGGATTCCTCTTGCAGCATGCCGTGCAGGGCTGGTGTCCGCCCGTTCCGGTCTTCCGCCGATTGGGTTTTCGGACAGCAAGAGAAATCGCCTCTGAGCGGTACGCGTTAAAAGCCGTTCGAGGAGACTTCGAAGACTTGTCCGGGACGCTTAACGAAGGAGGAGATGCCAGGCGGATCTTGGAAGTGATGAACCGTTGAACTGGCGAACAGACCTCGTGGCCGCAGAAGCTCATCGTGCCGGGTGTCGCCGGCACCGTTACATTCGAGCATTGTGTCGGGAATGAAACGGACCGCTTCAACCCCGGATGACCCGGGTAAGCGACCGGCTCGGTCTTTGTGTTTCTATGAAAGATCGTCTTCATATTGTTTGCCCGCACTGCAATACCCTCAATCGTGTGCCGGCCCGGCGCTTCAACTTGAGTGACAGGCCTCAGTGTGGGCAGTGCCACGCGCCGTTATTTACCGGTCAGCCACTCGCTCTTACAGCCGCAAATTTCGATCTTCACCTCTCCCGCGGCGATATTCCATTGGCAGTGGATTTTTGGGCCTCGTGGTGCGGACCGTGCCAGGTGATGGCCCCTGCGTTTGGAGAGGCGGCCAAGCTCTTGGAACCGGATATCCGGTTGGGTAAGGTCAATACCGAGGAAGAACGAAGTCTTGCGACGAGGTTTGGGATCGTCAGTATACCGACCGTGATTGTGTTCCGCGAAGGCCGCGAAATAGCCAGACAACGTGGTGCCATGGAGACACAGGAAATCGTTCAATGGGTCCGTAGTTGCGCGCAAGACGCTTAACCTCAATGAAGTGTTTTTAACCTGCCTGGTGAGAGCTTCATGATGCGGGGCGCTGCCGTGTACGGCGTTCAGCGCCCGACTATCCTGGCCTCGGCTTATTCATATACCGTTAATCCTAGGGAAACTCCTGGTATGGCTTAATTGACACTTCTGCTAGGATCATTTGCCCGATTCCCTCCATTTTCATATCAGCTCGGCGATCGAAGAGTGGGATCCAGATTCAACATGGTGAACACACGAACAGACATACGGCTGGGGTCGCCTCGTTTCCTATTTATCTCCAATCTCAGCTTCTCTGTTCTGTGCTGTGGTTTGATTGCATCGACGTCTTTTGCCGACGTCCCTTTTCAAGGGAACCATCCGGTGGTTGCTCCTCCCGCCAGTGAGGGCCTGTGGACCGAGAAGACCATAAGCGACAAGCTCATCGCGTACGGCCCTTCAGGGGAAAGGGACGCCTGCTTTTCGATCGAGGATCAACCGGGGGAAGGGCCGCGGCGGTATGATGGCAAAGGCGCCTTGCTCTTGCCCTTGACGACGGTATGCCTCGGGTTGTCCGCCTCCGCGAATGAAATCACTTGGGCGGGATACGAGGCCAATGGAGACCATGCAAAATCAGCCGGGAATTGGCTCGAGGCCGAAAAAGCATACGCGACGGCAGTGGGGCTATTGGATCGCACCATCGATAAGGAGGTCAACCAAGATCTGGCGGCTCTACTCAATAAATTGGGCGCCATGCGGTTCAAGCAAAACGACTTTGCCGGCGCGGAAAAGGTCTTTCGCCGGGCCCTGGACATCTATACCGTGACACGAGGAGCCGAGGACCTCCATGTGGCCGACACCTTGGATCTGGTGGCGAGCGCATTATTCGAACAACAGGAAGGGCGGGCATTAGCCGGCCCGCTGTTCTTTCGCGCATGGGTGATCCGCGAGGCGGCTTTAGGGCCAAACCATCCTGCCGTCGCGGACAGCCTGCACCACTTGGCCGTCAGTTTATATTCAGATAACTTATCGGTCGCGATTCCCCTGTTCCTGCGGTCGAGGGAGATTCGAGAAAAAATCTTTGGTCATGACCATCCCTTGGTCGCGAACTCGCTCAACGCAATGGCCATGCTGTATGAATCGCACGACCGACGTGATCTCGTCATCCCGCTCTATCAAGACGCGTTGACCATACAAGAAAAAGTCTTCGGACCCAACGCTTCCGAAACGCTGCAGGTCCGTTCCCACCTGGACATGGCTCATCGAGGGAAAGAAGCTCCACATTAAAAAAGTCAGAAGGCCCCCGCGGAGGGCCAAGGAACGGCTCTACATCGCACCGCCATGGCTTGCAGAATGTGGTCACCCTTCGTAGCGGTCTCTCCTTTGCAGATAGGGATAGTATGAGCAGCCGCCGATCCGTTCGATTCATCGGTGCCCTGTACCTTCTTATCGCCCTGTGTGCATTTCTGGTGTACCCGTTTCCCGCCGCTGTCCTCCTCCCCACGCTTCACTTGTCGATCGGAGTCTGGGCCATTGTCGCTTCACATCAAACGTTTTCTGCCGTCAAATTTTCCCGCAAAGCCGCCGTTCTGCTCGGGATCCTTGCTCTTGCCGAGTTGTATCTGCCGTCGCTTGTACTACGTGTGACTTCGACGGAGTTCGCCGGCGGGGTCGCCATGATCCATCTCGCGGCGGCCGTGCTCGCAGCTTATTACGGGTATTACTGGACGGATGCGGTGTCGGAGGCCGATCGTAAGTCGACCAAAACCGCATGAACGAACAGTGTCAGGACGTCGGTGCCGCCGAGGCAACGGCCCATGGGCCGTTGCCTCGCTGAATCACCGGCGCCTACGCGGCACGTCGATATTCAGCACTCGCCTCCACGGTTTCGGCGGGTCGGCCATAGCCGTAGTAGGCCGCCAATGCTGCCGTACCGGCATGAAGCCACACATCGTGTCCGAACAACGGAACCAGCCCGAAGCCGACATTGAGTACGGGAATCAGACCCATAATCGCAAATATTCCATAGAGCCAGGCCAAGCCGCGTGCAAACCCTCGAGCGTCGCCCAAGCTTCGAGCGGATAAAATCCCGGCTATACCAACCCCTAAATGAACGAGGTTATGGAGCCAGTTAACAGGAAACAGTCCGAGCAGATACCCGAATCCGCCATCGGCGGCAAGACTCGGTGCCTCCACGGGGGGCGTCGCCCTTAGCCCAGGGAAGAACCCCAGGATACCGACCGCGAGAAACATCCATCCGATAAGTTGCGCAAAGCCTTTGATGGTCATGAAGACCTCCTTTCTGTTGGCTATGGAAGTCTCGCAAATGATGCGCCAATCGGTCGAATAGAGAGAGGAGGTGGTTGAAGATTACATTATTATGTTTCCTGGTACGGGAGCAGGTGTTCTTGGCTTTCTAAGGAAGAGGTGTCGGCCGAACGGGTCCATCGAAAGACCGACATCACTTGACTCAGGCGGATGATAAAGTCGTTGTCTCGGGCGACCAGCAATGGTACGTCTGGCTGATGGAGTGTCCGGACTCTTTGTCGTCGTTACGGACACTTGTTCCTTGGATATTTCCTTGGATATCATGATAGAGGAACCTATGGCTTGCCTATGGAAATACTCCGAGGGTGGAGCGCCTCATGAAAGGGTATTCGACTCTCCACGGTAAGAACTCCATGACACATGATGTGAGCGATAGTCGTTGGATCAGCCTCTGAAAAGGTTGCGCATACTGTTTTAAACAATGGCGTAACTCCTGCAGGGTGGCAGATTATCATGGCTATACCCATACATTCTGAGAGCCGGTCTAAGCGGAACCGAGAAGAAGCTGTTGCGCCGTCGAAACGCAGCGAATCGATAGACCCGGTCCAGCGGCATTCTCAAGGTCGCACATCCGCTAAGTCCCGCTTGCCGTTGACTTTAGTCGTGGACGTCGGTGCCAGCGGAATCAAGGCCGCCTTGGTAAATGAACTGGGGGATCTTGTCGGCCGGCGTGTTCGCCAGGACACCCCGCCTTCCGGCATGCCTTCTGATCTCATGGATACCATCATCACGCTCGCCAAGAATTTTAAATCATTCGATAGGGTGGCGGTCGGGTTTCCCGGCATCATCATCGACGGCATCGTTAAACAAGCCCCAAACCTTGCCGCTGAATGGAAAGACTTCAATCTCGCCGACGTGCTCCGAGTCCGGTTGAAGAAACCCGTGCGAGTCGCGAATGATGCCGACGTGCAGGGGTTCGGGGCGATTGCCGGGAAAGGAGTCGAATTGGTGGTCACGCTGGGTACCGGTGTGGGCACGTCTTTATTCACCGACGGACATCTTGTCCCGAACCTGGAAGCCGGCAAAGACAAGTTACGAAACGAGAGATTACAGAAGGAGGGGAAGAAGAAGTGGAACCGGCGCTTGACGAAATTCGTTCGCCGGCTGGA
>CAYXKP010000001.1:0-78495 GCA_964465695.1 uncultured Nitrospira sp. | reverse complement strand
CGGCTGACCAGACCGATTCCACCACGTACCGTTCGGTGTCCCGCAATAACGCGGCGATTTCGTATAATTGTTTCGGGGCATGGAGCTCGATGATTCGGTCACCTTCAGTATGATTCACGTCCATAATGACGAAGCGGAAGCCTTGCGCCATGTTGGGCGCCAAGATCAACCCCGGTGTGTTCATGGGATCGGCGAAGGCCAGATACAGCGGTAGATTAAAGGCACCCGGATCGGTCTTGTCGGCGGCGAAGAACAGAAAGGGCTCATTCGGCCGCTCGTTGAATTCCATCTCCGCCACGGCCGGTCCCATCCCGTGCACATTGCCTGAGAACGCGTCTTTCAACAAATCTTGACCGGCGCCGTACAGCCCCTGCTGTTTGGCCACTTTTGTCCCGGCCAGAAAGGCGTCCCACGCCAGTTTGTGGACCGCTTCGTGTCCGATGCCATACCGGTGACTCATCAAGATCGCGATATCATCACCGGTGCTGCTGACGTACTGATCGATCAACAACGAAGAGCCATGCTGGGCGATATAGCTCCGAACGGTTTCCAACAAGTGCTGCGAGGGACAAATGTGGCCGCCGATCGAACCGATATCGGCTTTGATGATGCTCAGGGTGACTTTCATAGCTACTCCCTCCTCGTTGGGCTCCGGCCTGTTTCGTCTCTTACGGCTCATAACATGAGGCCCCAAGCTCCATTGCGGACGATACCTTCGAAAACGAAGGATCGCAATTCCCGTTGAAATGAATCGAGCAATCTCAATGCCACAGTCGTCAAGACGGATCTTGGGTAGATTCCTATCCTTGTTCACCGAGATACGAAGTTTGGCTTATCAAATCAGACAGTCGGTTTGGGGTAGGCTTCTACAGAGAAGGTACGATCAATGAGGCAAGAGTCAACAGTGAACGACCTTGACAACAATCTTTGCACCAATGCGGATGCTCTTATTTCCTCAAATTTCTGAGACTCCTGTTGTGGTCATGAAGGGATAAGACGGAAACTCTTTGGCTGTAGACTGTAAGAATAAAACAAAAACACCCGCCCTTGTGTGGAACCACGGGCCCCGGAACAGAAAGGGATTCGACAAATATCATCGACGGGGATGTCGAAAGAAGCAACAGCCATCGGATGCCACTGTCCCGTAATTCCCCACACTTCTCGTCCACCTCTAATCGAAGTCTATATCGATACTTAGAACACTGCATTTTTGCGTAGATTTCTCGGATCCTCGGGCATTGGCACTACGAATGCACCAATGAAGGAGCAGGGCAATCCGCCCTACAATTTTATAAAGGAGGAACGGGTCATGAGCGGACTGACAAAATGGGAACCGGCGACGAGGTGGAATCCCTTCAAAGAAATCGAAGATCTGGAGAAACGACTTTCGGGCTTCTTCGGCCGTACGCCGGTTTCTGGCGGCGACAAGAGGGAAGCCATCACTGTTGCGGAGTGGTCGCCGTTAGTAGATATTTCTGAAGACGACAAGGAGTACCTCATCAAGGCGGAAGTACCTGAGATGAAGAAAGAAGAGATCAAGATCAACGTGCATGATGATGTGCTTGCGATCAGCGGCGAGCGGAAATACGAAAAGGAAGAGAAGAACAAGAAATATCACCGCGTCGAGCGGGCATACGGCAGCTTTGTGCGGAGCTTTGCCCTTCCCGAAGACGCCGACGGATCCAAGGTCAGCGCCGAGTACAAGGACGGCGTATTGAAAGTGCATCTTCCGAAATCGGAGAAGGCAAAGCCCAAAGCAATTGAAGTGAAGGTTGGGTGAACAGATAAGGAGGCATCATGTTTCGGCACCCTCGCTACCTTGAAATTCCTTGGGAAATACATTGGCATCAGAAGGAAGCCGGACCGCACCACCACCTACTTCTCATGCTCATCCTCATCTTGATGGCAATGTTCCTGATAGGGGTCGGTGTGACAAGCGGCCTGATATAGATCGTGAGCTCCGTGAAGGAAAGAGAAAAAGCGTGGCGCTTAAGAATCGAGAAGAGGCCGGTCGCCGGCTCGTTGAGCGATTGATCCAGCACCGTGGCGATCCAACCGCCATTGTTTTGGCTCTTCCACGCGGAGGGGTGGCTGTCGGCTATCAGTTGAGTCTGGGACTGCATGTCCCACTGGACGTCTTTATCGTTCGAAAACTGGGAGCACCGAATAACTCGGAGTATGCCCTAGGCGCGGTGGGAGAGACTGGGACTATCTATCTGAACCCTGATGCCATGGCGGCGTACGGTCTTTCTCGCGTGGATATCGAGGAACTGGTTCAGCTGCAACAACGGGAGATCACGCGCCGGCAGCAGCTCTACCGTCAGGACCGGCATCTCCCCACGCTCACCGACCGTGTCGTCATTCTCGTGGATGACGGGATCGCGACCGGTTCCACCTTCTTCACAGCCATGCAGTCGATCAAACAACTTAACCCGCGACGCCTGATTGCGGCCATTCCGGTCGGTCCGGCCGAAACGATCCGGGAAGTGAGCGCTCAAGTGGATGAGCTGGTCGTGCTCGCCACACCGGACCCCTTCTGGGCCGTGGGTAACCACTATGTCGATTTCACCCAGATCAGCGACCACGACGTCGTGGAGTATCTGAACTTGGCGGAGGAATCGCTATTGGGATGGAAGGAGCGACCACATTCAACGGCCTGACCGTCACGACAAGGGAGCACACATGACACCCGGACAAGTCCGATCGCGGCGGGTTCCCAAGCTCGCTGCTGTTGTGGCTTTCTATGCAGCTTCAAGGACGAGCAACATGAACAAGACTTGGACGAGATGACGCTCAATGGGCTGGTGATCCTGAAACGGTTTGGCTACCGATGGAGGCGTATGTGAACTTCCAACACAAAGCACGGTGGATTACCGTCCATCTCATCATCATCGCCTTCCTTGCCGGCATCGGGACAGCGGGTGCGAGAATCGTGGTTCCGTCCGGTTCCGTGATCGAAGTAGACGAACCGACGGTCAAGGCTGTTGTCGGCGCCTTTGAGCAAGCCGAACAAGCCATGAAGTCCCATGACCTGGAAAAGGTCATGGCCATCTACTCTCCTCAGTACAACTACCATGGGCTCAAGAAGGACGATATCCGCAAGATCTGGAAAGACCTCTTTGATGAGTATCAGGAGATCGCCAGCACCCACCTCTTCACGAAGATGGCCAAGGTCGGATCGGGTCGCGATGCGGTGCTGGAAGTCACCTGTACCGGCCATCTCTGGGCCAAGTCGAAGACCAGCGGTCTGTATGTCCCTATCGACAGCTGGCATGAAGAAATTCACTATCTCGTCCTCGAAGATGGGACTTGGCGTCTTCGCGGCAATGTGGGGGAATCACCGCGCGTGCTTCCGTTCGGGACCGCGCCACATCCGCTGTTTTGAAGTTCAAATTAGGAGAAGCCATTACATGAGAGTCGTTATCGGCGTCGATTGGTCGGATCAGGCGTTCGCGGCGGTCACCCAGACGTTCCAACTCTATCGCCCGGCGGATGTCACGCTGGTCCATGGCGTGGATTTAGGGATTTTGGAACATCCACTCGTGGCCCAAGCAGGCAACGTACAAGGGTACGATGATTTCCGCAAGGCGATGGTCGATTCGGGGAATCAACTGTTGGAGCGCGCCGCCGCGATGGTACCGGCGGACGTTGCGTCGATCAGGAAAGTCAACGAAGTCGGCAGTCCCGCTCAACTCATCATCGACAGCGCCGACAATGTCTCAGCCGACTTGATCGTCGTTGGCGTAAGCGGACGAAACCGTCTGTCCGAGGTTGTCCTCGGAAGTGTGTCCCATCGTGTCCTCCTGCACGGCTCTCGACCGGTCCTTCTTGTAAGAGGAGCTGCCCGGAAGATTCAGCGGGTGCTCATCGCCATTGAGGATCGAGACGATGCCGATCGAATGGCGGAGTGGCTTTCGCACCATCCCTTTGTAGAACCCACCGAGTTCTGCGTGCTTCATGTCCTCGTCCCCATCGGAGTCAGCGACCCCTATGACGCTCTGGGAATCGATCCATGGTGGGAGGGGGCGGAACGTTATGCGGATGAACTCGTCAAATCGACCGCCGGCAAACTGTTGCGCCCGCACTATACGGTCAACACGAAAGTCGCCACGGGCAATCCAGCAGGAGCGATCGAACATGAGGCAAAAGGGATGGATCTGGTGGTCGTGGCTTCCCATGGACGCAGGGGAATATCCCGCTTTCTGCTGGGAAGCGTGTCCCATGCCGTGGTGCATCACGTGGGCTGTCCCGTACTTGTTCTCCGGTGAAAGGATCCAAGATGAAGACAACGTTGATTCTCACGATGATGCTCATTTCAGTCTCGGTCTCTGTGGCGATTGCTCAAGTCATTCGAGGGGATGCGAAGGCTGGACAAGGCGTGTACGAGCAACAATGTCTCCGTTGCCATGGGGCCAAACTCGATGGGAACGGGCCGGATAGTCAGGATTTGATTGTCCGGCCGGCTGATCTTCGATCGCACACGACTCGGTCCAAGACCGATTGGGAGCTGCTCGTGGCGATTTCCAACGGTGTCTTGTTCAGCCCCATGCATAGCTTTCGCGGCAAGCTGACGGACCAGCAGATGTTGGATGTGCTGTCGTACATCAGATCCACGGCGCCACCAGACATCACCAGTTAGTGCAGGACATCCTTCCGCCGACATCATGCAAGAGATTATTCTGGCACCACTCATACCTCATCTCTAGTCCTGAGCGGGAACAATAGTCAGGAATCTTAGTTGGTTCCCACATTTTTTTATAGCCGGCTGCTCCTGGGGCTTCTCTCTTCCGACACAAGTAGGAGCAGTTGCCCACATGGGATACTATGGTTATCTCGGGTTGTATAACCTGGCCTACATTCTCGATGATGGTCTCATGGTGACAATCGCTGTGGCTACGTTGAGTCGCAGGAAACTATCGTATGATGCCGGTCGTTGGTTGAAACTGACCGGCGGAGCGGTGATGTTCGCTTGGGCCTTGTATTGATAGTGAAACCTGAATGGTTAGCCCTTTAGGGACAAGTACGATGAAATCCGTTCGCCCTCTTTACATTCCGCCCATGGAAACCGATCACACTGGATCCGGCTCGCTCATCATGCGTGACGGGTCGACCGCCTCCATCCGACCGGCTGAACCGCCGGATGCACCGATGCTGCAACAGTTCGTCGATCGGTTGTCCCTCGAGTCGAGACGCCACCGATTTTTCTCCGAAAGTCTTCCGTCTGCGGACGGTATCGCGGCCTTGTGCAACTCCTCCAATCCACTTTCGCAGTTCACGTTGATCGTGACACGAGCATGGGAGGGCGCACTCCGTGTGATCGCCGCCGGCTCCTACTGGGCGAAGGACAGGCACACAGCCGAGGTCGCGATGGCCGTGGATGACGGATTTCATGGCAAAGGCTTGGGAACGCTGTTGCTGGAACGACTCGCCTTGGTCGCTATCCGACACAGCTTTACTCGCTTGTGGGCCGTCACACACGCCGACAATCTGGCCATGCGGGAAGTCTTCCGCGAATCAGGCTTTACCTCCCACGAAGCCTACGAAGGCGAAGACATGGAAGTGGAGCTGTCATTGATCCCCACGGAGAAGACCGTCGCTCGTGTCGAGGTTCGAGAACGGCTCGCCACCACCGCTTCACTCCGACCTTTTTTCCACCCAAAGTCCGTGGCAATGGTCGGAGCATCACGCGATCCCAAGAGCATCGGCTATCGGCTCCTCGAGGCAGTCCGCACCAATCAATTCCAGGGCGCCGTCTATCCGGTCAACCCACATGCGTCAGAAATCGCCGGAATCCCGGTCTATCCTTCAGTCCTGGCGATCCCTGAGCCGGTGGATCTCGCCGTCGTCGCTGTGCCGCGGCAACATGTCATATCCGTCGTCGACGAGTGTGCGGACAAAGGCGTCCGGGCGTTAGTGGTCATTACGGCGGGCTTTGCCGAAGTGGGAGCTGAAGGAGCGGCGCTCCAGAGCCGGCTGGTCGAAAAGATCCGGCAATACGGCATGCGCATGATCGGACCGAATTGCTTCGGGATCTTGAACACGGACACCGACGTACAACTGAATGCCACCTTCACCGCGCTGTTTCCCCCTCGGGGCCGTGCCGCCATGTCGTCGCAAAGCGGCGCCATCGGGATTGCAACCCTTGCCGGTGCACGCCGGTTCCACTTGGGCATTTCTTCCTTTGTAAGTGTGGGGAACAAGGCCGATGTGTCCACCAATGACCTGCTGCAATATTGGGAAGAAGACCCTTCCACGAATGTCATTCTCCTTTACATGGAGTCCTTCGGCAATCCTCGACGGTTCGCCCGCATCGCGCGGCGCGTGAGCCGTCGCAAACCGATCATTGCGGTCAAAGCCGGACGATCACAATCGGGGCGGCGGGCGGCCAGCTCTCACACGGCGGCGCTCGCAGCCAGCGATGTGGCCGTCGATGCGTTGTTTCATCAAGCCGGCGTCATTCGCGCAGAATCCCTCGACGAATTATTGAATGTGGCCGCCGGTCTTTCGAATCAACCTCTCCCGATGGGACGGCGAGTAGGCATCGTCACGAACGCGGGAGGGCCGGCTGTTCTTTGTACTGACGCGTGCGAGCAATGCGAGTTGGTGGTGCCGGAGTTGTCCGCCCAGACGAAGGCGACTCTCTCATCCTTTCTCCCGTCGGCCGCCGCGTTGAGCAACCCCGTCGATTTGATTGCTTCCGCTACGGCGGATCAGTACGCCAGAGCGATCGAAACGCTCCTCTCGGCGAATGAGATCGACGCATTGATCATCCTGTATATGGCTGTGACCGTGACAGACACGGCCGATATCGCCCGCGGCATCATGACCGGTATCGAGAATGGTCGAAATGCAGGCGCGAAGGTAAAGCCGGTGCTCATCGGCTGGATGGCGGAAGGTGATACCGATCGTACCTTCCGTTTCCAAACAGAAACTATTCCCGCCTACCACTTGCCGGAGCCCCCCGCCCTCGTGCTCGGCAAAGCGGCGGCGTACGCGGAGTGGCGGCAACAGCCGGCCGGCATGGTTCCCGACTTCGATGATCTGAATCTTTCAGCCGTTCGGAATATCTGTACCGACACCCTCTCGCGTCGCGGAGCGGGCTGGCTGTCGGTGGAAGAAACACGAAACGTTCTGAGTGCGATGAGGCTTCCGGTTCAGCCCGGAGGAGTGGCCAGAACAGTCGACGAAGCAGCGGCCTTGGCCAAGCAAGCCGGCTATCCGGTCGCAATCAAACTGGCCTCGCATCAGATTGTGCACAAGACCGAGATCGGGGGTGTGCAGCTGAATCTCCGGGATGAACAGGCGGTGCGCAAGGCGTTCGACTTGATCAGAAATAAACTCGCCGAAGCCAATCAGCTCGACGCCATGGAAGGCGTGCTCGTGCAGCCGATGCTCAGCGGCGGTGTGGAGGTCATGATCGGAGTCACGGATGATCCTCTCTTCGGCCCTCTGATGGCTTTTGGCCTCGGGGGAATCCACGTCGAGATTCTTGGGGATGTGCAGTTCCGCATCACGCCACTTACGGATCGTGACGCGGCAGAGATGATCCGGGGAATCAAAGGTTACCGGTTGCTGACCGGCTATCGCGGGCATCCACCAGCCGACCTAGAAGCTCTTGAAGAAATGCTGCTGCGGATATCGCGTCTCGTCGGAGAAATTCCGGAGATCAGCGAACTCGATTTGAATCCGATCTTCGCCTTACCACCGGGCCAAGGCTGCAGAATCGTGGATGCGAGGATACGGGTTGAATCTCCACAAGCTATGGTTTAAGAAACCGCTGTTCTATCCCACTACAGAGGAATCTCTTAAGGTTCAAAGGATATACGCCGTCACACCGGTCAGATTCGCTTGCCCCTGTCGATTGCCAGCATGTACATAGCCTCAGGTGCGGGCGAAGAGTCATGGGCAGCGAATCACGGGAGGAGCTGAAAAAGCGCTTCTGGTGGACCGTTTTCAATACCTGTCTGAGTTAATGCGACCAATTTCCCGCCCATACCAAAGTACTGGTTGATATATTAGTCCACCCAGCATAGCCTTGCTCCGCCTAATGACGCCATAATGTTTTGCTAACTTCGCATGCAAGGAGGTTGATCATGCTAAGAGTAGTAGTGATAGTCTTTGCCTTGCTATTCTCAGTAAACGTATGGGCCGGACCAACCAATAAATCTAACTCGCTCACAATCGATAAAGATCCTGTAACAAATAATTGGACCGCGACGTGTGATATCTCGGTAAGTGGCGTAGAGAATAACCAAATCTATAGTGGAGTGATGCTGTTTGAATTTGCGCCAAGCGGTCACGGAGCCACGCCTATTTTAAATGCTTTGTTTCAAATTGATCCTGCCAATCGAATATGGACTGACTCCAGTCCTGGTGCCTATAAGATAAGCGCGAAACTCAAAGGGCACGATGTTCTCGTACATGCCGAAGTCAAATTCAACAGCATTAACGCGGGCGACCGGATCTTTTGCAGTTCGCGTATTGACCAAGGTGTTCAGCCACCTGCCGTGACGCTGTTCGGAGCTAATATGGTTTCCACCGTGCAGCAGCCGTGAGCCTTCATACATGATTCTAATGCGTATCGTAAACGTCCCATTTAAGATACTAACAATACCAATCCCTCTGGAGACCCCATGCCTTCGCGAAGACACATAAAGACATATCGATTTTTGTTTCGCATTACTGGCTAGACTTGACCCGTTTCATAGGTGCGACTGATCAGCACCATAAAATCCGGTGGTATGTGCAAAGCAACCAAATACTACTTCATACCGAACAGACTGTTGTAGATGCGATTCACAGGTTGACCTCCCAGTCCTCCATTTGCCGGGTGGCAGTAGCATATTGCGGAGAAGCCGTTCATCAATTCTTCCCTGAAAAGCCATCTGCACGGGCTGAAGATCTTCGAATTATGGTTGATGCTTCCAAAGAAGCTGTTGAATGTGGTCTTACAAACCCAAAGGGACTTGAACGCCTGCTCTACCTAACCGATGAGGTTCGCAGTCTACCAGGGCTCCATGCAAAGGTCTGGATATTCGACAAAGATAAGGCTCTTGTAGGTTCAACGAACATGTCTGCGTCATCCATTAATAAGCAATTTCAGTTGACATTAGAGGTATGGGATCTCCTGATTAACAAACAGCTAGTAGAGTGGTTTGACAAACTTTGGGATCGGGCCGATCAGGTGGACCACTCCATGGTGCAAAAGCTGAATCACTTATGGCGCAAACGCATAGCAAATAATTCGGGACAGAGAACGAACGGGAAACTCCCGCGCTGGCGCAGTAAAGCTCCGCAGCCACCACTAGATCCTTCCCAATTATCAGTCAGTTTGAAAAAACCAAAACTTAACGAGCTGCTTTCCGAGTTTAGCAAGAACAAATGCAGCTATGACGATGAGATATCCTGTTCGGAGGAAGCTGCCAAGGCGGAAAAAGACCGCAAGAAACGGAGTCAAGCGCTCCGTTCACTAATGCGCCGTCGCTCATGGAAGAAGAATGACCTGGATAAATTATTTCGCTTAGCATATCCCTTTGGCCAAATTACAGAGTTCAACCGGCCAGCATTTGTTCGGCAAAATCCGTTGAAGGTTGCGCGTTCACTTAGGTATTTGCTTGAAGGCGGTGGAGATCCCTATATTCGCTTCGAAAAAGTACTTGCCGCAGGAAATCGCTACAAATTAGCCGGAATAGGGAAAGCAGGGCTTACAGTACTCATGCATTTATGGAATCCAGCAGAGTTTGCTTTTGTAATGGGACCACTGAAAAAGGCTTTCAGAAGATTGAATATAACCTTCGATCGAACCAAATCCATTCCCCCTGGTCAGCGTTACAAAAATGAGACAGCAGTGATTAAGCATGTGGGTAAACTTACAGGCCTGAACAGCCTTGTACAAACTGACCGCTTCCTGGATGCTGTTGCCAAAGAACATATTGGTCATTGGAGGAATTCGTAACTATAGGGTTCATATCGAAGCTTTCAATTACTTAGAGGGGCTTGTTACTATACTCCTTTGTGTACGCTTTTTAATCAGGTCTTGTCCCTCACGCTGCAAACTCGACACGCACTTTCCGCCCAAGCCTCGCCTTCGAGCGTGATAAGCATTTCCAGGCTGAACTTGTCCCACTTGCCGCACAGCAGGTCAGAGACGCGGGATTGTGCAATGTTCGCTTTCATCTTTACCTTCAGTTACGACTCTTCCACATATCCGGTTCCCGATGGAGATGGAGCACCGCCAGAACAACGACATCGTCCGGGCCTTCGGTGAAATACACTCCATAGGGAAAATGGCGGAGGAGCGCTCGACGGACTTCGCCTTCCAGCTTTGGAACTGCCTCGGGTTGTTCTCCATGCGCCGGAAGACTTCGTCGAGTTCGCCAAGGAACCGCATGCCTAAGCCAGCCCGCTGGTCTTCATACCACACGGCGGCAGCTTGGATATCAAGGTCTGACTGACGTAGGACGACGAGCCGCCGTGCCATTCGTCAGATCAACGAGCTCGCAACTTGCCCGCGATTTCTGTACGGACGTCCGCCCATGGGCGACCATCGGTAGGATTGGTTCGATATGCCTCTAGTCGTTCCCGAATGATTCTTCGATGCCAGTCAGGGACGGGAACTTGCTCAGGGGTCGCCGCGATGCGGTCCCAAAGTGACTGCACAAAATCGATACGTTCTTCGACCGGGAGATCGTCGAATCCTGGAGGAGGAGAAGGGATTTGTTTAGCCATATGGGCAACTACTGTGGATCTCAGTATATCGCAACTTAAGGGTGTGGGAAAATAGCTGGCTCCAGAAACGAATGAAAGCTTTTACTGCTTGCATCTGCTGTTGCCTGCCACAAATTGATAGGGTGAGACCCTATTTCCGACTCTCATAGGGAAGTCTTCCAACCATCACGCTGCAAACTCGACATGCACTTTCCGCCCAAGCCTCGCCTCGAGCGTGATGAGCATTTCCAGGCTGAACTTGTCCCACTTGCCGCACACGAGGTCGGACACGCGGAACTGAGGATAACCAAACGCTTCGCTGCTTAGCCTAGGACGCCCACTTCATATGTAACTTGCGATGGTTCATCGCACAGTCTCGAAGGTAAAGATTGATTAGGCTCTGATACGGGATTCCCATTTCCTCGGCTATGGACTTGAAATAAGCGACCGTATCACAGTCGAGCCTCATCGTGACCGGCTGTTTCAAATTCTTGATATACGGATTCTTGCGCCCTTTCATCTTGGAGAAGTCATACCGCTTCCGCATCGTTAAAAATGAACAGGTACTAGGCCGCACGATTGCTTGTGCGGGACGATGAACGACGAGACTTACCGTGAGGCACCTGGGCATGCAACTTCAGTCCAAGTGCCCCTACAACCTTGAGAATTGTGGCAAAGTCAGGGCTCCGCTCACCGGAAAGCGCTTTATACAAACTTTCACGTGACAGGCCCGAATCTCGCGCCACTTGCGCCATACCTTTTGCGCGGGCAATGTCGCCCAGCGCTTTGGCGATGAATGCGGCATCGCCATTGGCTTCTTCTAAACAGGCCTCCAAGTATGCCGCCATCTCCTCTTGGGTGCGAAGATGTTCGGCCACGTCGTACCGAGTTGTTGTGGTTTTGCCCATCATGAGCTCCTACAGTTTTCTGGCGAGCTGCAAAGCGGTCTTGATATCAGCTGCCTGCGTGCGCTTGTCACCACCGGCTAGCAAAATCACCAGGTTACGCCCACGTCTTATGTAATACACGCGATACCCGGGCCCATAATCGATTCGCATTTCTGAAACAGCTTCGCCGACCGGCCTGACATCTCCTGCATTCCCCATCGCTAGGCGTTCAATCCTGGCCTGAATGCGCGCTCGGGCTTGCATATCGCGCAGTCCATCCAGCCAGGCCGCGAACGCTTCGGTCTTGCGAACCTCGAACATGAATCACTGTATCCACGAGGCTACATATTGTCAAGCGGCCTCAGCGGACCGAAACGACTCGTGAAAGAGGGCGTTCTCGCGTTAGTTACCGAATTTACTGCTCCGGATGAGGGTCTTTCCTGATGAGCGCCAGGTAGAGAAGCGTGTCGGCGAGGTCTTGATCGGTCATGGTGGTGTCGGGAAACATGCCGGTGCCTGGATGGCCTTCGCGAATGGCGCGGGCTCGCTCCTTGTCGGTTTTCAGGCGCAGCTCCTCGGGATTCCGCAAATCGGAGGGAGGAGGATTCAGTTTCGCGATGAGCGCAGCCGTGTCCGCCGCTAACCGAGGCGGCCTCCCGATATACCCGTCGATCCCATGGCAGTAGTAACAGGCCCCTTTGCCGTTGAAGATGTCCCGACCTCGCAGGATATTGCCCTTTAACTTCGTGGCCTGTTGTGAAGTCGAGGATTCGGCCCAGACACCATCGGGTAGAAACATCAGACCCATCGCAAGGCCGCCCACGAAGAGCAAACCGCACGAAGCCGCCAGAGCAATGAGCCGATTTAGGCTGAGAAACGGTTGAGAGTCGATCATGGTCAGTGCTGACTGCAACAGCTATTGTACCGGTCTTCCGGAATCGTGTTCATGTTGCTGAAGATCGTGGCGCGCTCGTCGGGATTGGTCACGTTATCGATCGCGGGGTAGAGCGCCCGCTCTTCCTTCCGATTATGAGAGCTCAAGAGGTTGCTCAGCGCCTGCTCATCCTGATCGGTATTGAGATCCTGGCGTTCCACCTTCCGGTGAATCGCGTCCAGCAGCTGCTTGATCTGGTCATGCTCGAATCGCATCACAGGGGTCGGCCCGTCCTCGATCATCCCGGTTTTTTCCTCCCATATCGGAAACAGCAGTTCCTCTTCCCACACGATATGCCGCTGGAGGCCGACCTTGAAGTTCTTGAACGTCTCCTTCGCTCTCGCGAAGTCCGACCGTTTCGATGTTTGAAACGTCTTGAACAACTCATCCAGTCGGTCGTGATCCTGCTCGTAATATGCGGTGATGGTCTTCTGCTCGCTCAATTGAGTCCTCCCATGAATGATCCATTATTCCCGACTTTGTGTTCCGCGCCCGAATCAGACAGGCTAACGAGAAGGGATGATCTGACACTCATTCGAGATGCCTATGCTCATGGGCCCCATGGTCGCCTGTGTGTCCATGCTCATGGTCGACGGACTTTGCATGGGAATGACCATGTGAATGTCGGTGCCCATGCCTATGGGTATGGCTCTCCGTTCCATGCTTGTGTGCATGACTATGCTGATGTGTGTGTTGGTGAGAACCTTTCATAACTCCTCCCTGAGAAAAGCATCATAACCTTCATATTTCTATGCTCCATTCTATGCTCCTGCACCTGATTGAGTCGGAGTGTATCATCCCACTAGCTCTCAGGAAAATCCCCATCGCTTCGCCCTCTCCGCTCTAGCCTACCCTCAGTCCGCTCTTCGTACTTCAGCGACGCTCGTTTTTCAGTGCTGGTGTTGCTGTCCTCCGCTGGATCCCCCTCCATGATCGCCACTGCTCTGCCCATGCCCACCACTGTCCATACTTCCGCCCCCCATACCACCCATCATGCCGCCCATGCCTCCCATCATTCCACCGCCCATCCCGCCAATTCCACTTCCATGCTGCCCTCCCGCCTTCATCTGTTCTTGAAGAGCACGGTCCTTTTCCCGTTGATTGGGAGTCAACATGGCCACGGCGGTGCGCTTGCTTTTTATGGATGCAACCAAGCTGGCGCTTTCTGCTTTTTCAGCTGGTCGATTTTTGCTTGGATCGCATCGAGGTCTGCCTGCTCGTCTTCCAATAGCGCGTGCAGCTCGAGTTTTGCGATCTTAGCGTCGGCTTCCAACCGAGCCTCGGTTCGTTTGTAATCCAGCTGCAAGGCCTTCAGCTTGCCTATTTGTTCCAGTGTCAGCCCAATGTCTTTGGCATGCCTCAGCAGATGTTCTAGATAGTGCCCACCATGGTGGTCCTGTTCATTCTGATCATGACCTCCATGCATCATTTTCCCATGGCTTTCGGCGACGAAACTCGGGTAGGCGGTCATTACTATGAGCAACGCAGCTCCCCCCAACCCAAGGATCCACCGACTCTTCCACTTTGTCATGACTAATACCTCCGGGTTAGACTTTCGGCACCCAACTGATATTGACTCGTCTCACGCATGCTGATCCTCCGGTACTACACTCGTGTTCTCCTGCCGAGTGTGAGCCGCTCCAACAAGATTTGGTTCGTATAATGTGATGCGATTCCGGTGCCGTTATTACATTTCACATCGGTGTAATAGAAATTCGGTGAAACAGCGGCTTGAGGCAGTGAGACCGACAAGAGCGGTGTCGATGTGACGCAGGAATACTCACGAGGAAATCGTCAGATGTGGAAAAGCGCAGCAACGGGTAGCGGGGGAAGGAGCTGTCGCGATCGCTAACCCGAGTACGACAGCTCAGTATGGAGGATCTGAGCATGAGTCGATCATCGTTCACACGCCTCCCCTTCACACTCCTTCATTCCACCTCTTCCCCCGCGATGCTCCATCCCTCCTCTACCTCCCATCATTGGTCCCATACCTTCTCCACGCCCCGTCATTCCAGGCCCGTGCATGCCGGCGAAGGTTCGCTCATACTGAATGAGGGCCCAGATTTCGTTGTCTGACAGGACCGAACCGAAAGCGATCATGGCTGTGCCGGGCGAGCCATATTTGATGGCCCAGAAGACTTCGCCCTCGGTGCGATGGCGCCAAAAACCATGATGCTGAAAGTTACGCGGAGAAGGATTCAGACTCGCAGCAGCCGGCCCTTTGCCGTCTCCGTCTATTCCATGACAGGTTACACAGCCACCCTTGCCTTTGTATACCGCTTTGCCCTGCTCAATCACTTCGGTAGAATTCGACAGGGGACTCTTCAGCGCCCTTGCTTCCGCCAATTTATCGGCCGGCACGATCGGTTGCATCATGTGGCGTTCGGCTTCCGCGGGAGGAGTCATGGCGATCACCCATATTGCAAAGATCGAGACGACGATCAACCGTTTCATGACGCATTTCTCCTATGAATTGTGACGTGATTCCTGTCAGGGTCTTCAATCACCGCCATTCGGCACACAGGCGTCGTCAACACATTCGTGACGAAAGGCACGCCCTTCTTCTTCAACAAAGCAACGAACGCGTCAAGATCGTCAACCTCAAATCCAACAACTGCCCCTTTCGCCCCAGGCTCATGCCCCATTTCCGCTGTTGTGAGGGCAAACGTTCCTCCGCCCACTTCGTATTCACACCAGGCATCTCCAAAGACATGCTCCGGGTTCAGGCCGAGTATCCCTTCATAGAAGCGGCGGGCACGTTCCATATCCCTGACAGGATATACGCTAAAGGCGATCGAAGTGATCGTCATAACAGCTCATGCCCTCCCTGAGATCTACCCCCACCATCCGGGAATCCGTGACGCCGTTCGCCATCAGCCGATACCAAGCATCTCTTGATCCCCGGTAATCAGAACATCACGTTCCGGTCGCGCTCAGCCACGGCCTTGATGTAATCCGGCATGCCCTTGATGGCCGCACCCGCCACCAAGTCTCCTCCGCTGATCTGTCTCGCTACGGCGCAGGCCCCGCACACCCAGATCGGCACACCGGCTGCTTGTACGGCGGCAAGCAGCTCTTTCAGCGGCGTTAAGTTCACGCCCGTCACATGATCCGCCACGCCTTTTCGTCCCAGCGTGACGGCTTCGTTCCACAACCACAGCACGACATCATGCCCTTGTTCTTTTGCCGTCTTGGCGGCCATGAACGGCAAAGTCGCCATCGTTGGGTCATCGGTTCCTCGACTACCTGAAATGATGAACGTTGCCATGATGGACTCCTTGACTAGCTGCGGTTTTTGATTATTGCCCGACGACGATTCTGCCACCCATGTCTGCATCTGCTCGATG
Source organism: uncultured Nitrospira sp. (assembly GCA_964465695.1). Taxonomy (GTDB): domain Bacteria; phylum Nitrospirota; class Nitrospiria; order Nitrospirales; family Nitrospiraceae; genus Nitrospira_D. The sequence continues at coordinate 62,620 of CAYXKP010000001.1, read as the reverse complement.
AAGGGGGCAGTAGAATCGATAGGTCACCGTCTTCCCCTCGGCAGCGATCGCATCGCTCGCCATTCGGTCTCTGTCGATCACAGTCTGTTCGGTCCCCTCAGGCGGAATGGTAATCCGAAGCGGCCTCATGATCTGAACCCCATCCTCCTCTACAGACTCGAACAACGCTGGGGCTTCGAATACATGGGTCCGGGCGGTCGGATTGTCAAGCCGAAAAATCAACGGCTCCGTGAAATCCGTGCTCGGGTGAATAACGATTTCCCTTGGAAGCCAAACGGCTTGCTGATCTTCGACCTCACGTGCGACAAACGCAATCTCCTTCCCCCATCCGAAAGACGGTAAGGCAAGCACTCCGACGCCGATCATGACTCCAAGCCATACGCCCCCAGCAGGAGCAAGACGTCTCTTGAACCCTTTCATGCGTGTTCCTTCATCCACTACACGACATGCGCTGCTGCTCATCCCAGCGTCACCCATCACAGGGACAGATTCGCCGGTCCTGGCTCCGGTAGGATTCTCGCTGGTCAGGACCGGAACCCTTACCTTCAGCTCCTTCCTTAGTAAGGAAGAGAGCAGATTCTGCACCATGGCGGACATGTTAAGACTGCGATCGGAGGGCACTCACCCGCCCCCTATATCCCCTCGGGTTTCAATGATAAACAGTTCTCCTTTCACTTCAGGATGGATGTCGCACCACAGTGCGTGCCGCACACTTTCAGCCCCACCAGTTGCCGGATCGAAGTTCGAGGGTGCGGTAGCGAAACGAAGCGTCATGGTCTTTCCCGCATCGACATGAAACGATTTGAACCGTTTACCTCGCACCTCAGTCCCACCTTCCACCTTCACGGGAAGGTTTTTGAACAACGCAGACGCCAATCCATGCGTCACGGAATCCTGGTTCCTAACGACGATGATCGTGTCCTGCGACGGCATCGTCATCCCGACCGTCTCATATCCGTGCTGACGATCCTTGATGGTGATCTCCACCTTTGACGGCGGCGCCTCCATTCCCTTGGTTTGTGCATACGCGATGTCGGGACCATCATTCCAGATCATCAACGTCGCCATGGCGAGCGGAACGATTAACAAAGTTGTTCCGTATCGTCGGACACTCATTCTTTCCTCCTTATTCAGGTACGTTTATGTTCTCATTTTCATAACTGCTTCCCGTCCATCCGCCCGAACACCTCCTCCTACGGAAGTCACACTCATGACAGCAGCGTGGAGCTTGAAACTCCGTCACTTCGCCAGGCTTCTGATGTAATGAACCAGCTGCCACACCTGTTCATCCCCCAGCGAGGCAAACGACATCATGCCGGTTCCAGAAGAGCCGTTCTTGATGATCCAGAACAGCTGACCATCCGGAATCTCCCGCATCATCGCGCCACACGTGAAATTTCGCGGCGGCGGCAGCAAGGCAGCGCCCATAAATCCCTTGCCGTCGCCTTGCTCGCCATGACACATGGCACAGGGGGCCGGCTGCGCGGTCTTCAGAAACAACTCTTTCCCTGCTTGGATCTCCCCTGCAGAGGATGGAAGCGGATTGGTCTTTGTGAGGAAGTCTTCCGGCGCCTTGGCGGTCTTGCGCGGCTGCACGCAGGGACTGCCTTCAGTGCCTCCCGCGGCGGCGACATCCGGTATACCTTTGAATGTCACTTTCAAATAGGCGATCACATCCGCCACACCCTGCTGGCCGATCGTGAGCCCCCAGTAGGGCATGTTCGGCGATTTGCCGACAGCCGGGCCGCCATGATTGATCACGTTATAGAGATACTCCATCGGAAGCTTCTCAAACGGTATGTTGGCGTGAATGGCGGGCTTGGGTTCCAATCCCGATGCAGCAGGGCCGTCGCCCTTGCCGGTAAAGCCGTGGCACTGGGCGCAATATTCCTTGTACAGCGTCTTCCCCCGATCGATGCTCCCATTGGCAAACTCCGGGCTTGTCCAGGGCTCATAGTATTTAAAGTCGTTGACGCCTTGCACGGCTAGGAATCCGATCACGGCTCGCAATTGTGGATCGGTCGCATCGGCCAAAAATTCCCCATTGTGAACGGTGAAGTCCTGCGGGTTCTGCCCAAAACGATAGAGCCAGTCCACGTTGTACCGCTGACCGGCATTCTGCAACGCGGCGCTCTGCGGGCCACCGATAAGCTTGCCGTTCTCCTCGATGGTATGACAACCGAGGCAGGCATGAGCTTTATAGGCTATTCTGCCGAACGTCACATCGAACTTCGTCACTTTGGCGACATCAAAAGCTCCGACCGTCACGCGTGGATCTTTGTTGTGCTCGGCAAAATAATCTGCGAGGGCATTCGCCTCCGAGTCCGTGACAAGGGGATGTTTGGAAGGAACGTTCGTCAAATCCCATAGATATCCCTTCGCATAGAGTGGAGCCTCCTTACCGGTCAGCCAACGAATGAGCCACGACCGCTGGTACTTGCTGCCGGCCCAGATCAAGTCTGGAGCATGAAGCTTGAACCGCGATTCAGCTGTCCCCTCCAACCGGTGACATTGCACACAGGTCTGCTGGAGAAGCTCCTTTGCGCGCGCCTGATCGCGCGCGAAGGATGGGTCCTGAAAGAGAACCGTTGCTGCCGCCAAAGTCAGGATCGCTACCGTCACACTCCTGATTCCTTCCACACCCATCTTGCTCTCCATTGGTTGATGAAGCGTTGGCCCGCACGGCGATGTCTTGCGTGCGACTCTATGATCCATCGGCTTTCTGATGCACGGGCGGATTCAACTTGATACCGATGTTCGGCGTCACGGCGATGGACTGATGCACCGTGCAGCCATGCGCCACCTTTAATAGACGCTCTTTTTGCTCTGGGGTGATTCGATGGGGAAGATGGATTCCGATGTCGATACGACCCACTCGATGAGGAGCTTCGGCCATGGTCCACTCCGCATCGACCGCCAAGCCGTCTCGGGAAATGCCGTGCCGCCCGCAGAATTGCCCGACGAAATACGCGACACAACTCGCGACGGACCCGACGAAGAGCTCAACCGGACCCATTCCGGCATCCTGCCCTCCGTCCTCGACCGTCTGATCGGTGATGACACGATGCTGTCCGCTGACAATGTCATAGCGCGTTCCGCCGTGAAAGGTGGCCGTGAGTTTCATTCCGCTCCTTGTCCCCCAAGCTTCACCGCTGCCAACACGCGAAACCGACAAAAATCGACGCCTATTGGTGTCTCAATAGGGCGCATCCGCCGGCTTGCCGCCCTTCGGCCAATCGTGAATCTTGCCGGGAAAGTCGGGCCGGGGTTGAGTATTGATATAGGCTGCAACATCGATGGCTTCATCGTCCGTCACCGACCATCCCCAGCCTCGCGGCATGTTGGCCTTAATAAAAGAGGCGGCGACGCCGACCCGGGCCATTCCTGCCCCGATATTGTACGAACGAGGCCCCCATACGGGCGGGGCCGTCATGGTGCCTTGTCCGTCCGAGCCGTGGCAGAACAGACACTTTTTCTCAAAGACCTTTTTACCGTTGAGGGGGTCGGGCTCATGGGCCGAGGTCAGACGCGGAATTCCCCGCCAGGGGACCTCGAAGCCGGGCGGCATATTCTGGGACAACCATTCGATATACGCGACGATGGCCGTGAGCTTCACACTGTCCGGCGGCAGAGGTTTTCCGTTCATGCTGCGCTCGAAACACTCGTTGATTCGATCGGCCAGCGTCATCTGTCGGCCCGCTCGTTCACGATACTGCGGATAAAGCGTACTGATACCGACGAAGGACGCGGCATTCGGGTTGAGCCCCGCGTCCAAATGACAATTGGTGCAGTTGAGCGCGTTTCCAACATACCGCTTGCCATACTCCTGCGTGTCGACGATCATCTTGTAGCCCAGCCGAATCTGCTCGCCTCTCAGATCACCTGGAATCGTTTCAGGCGATGGGGGGACAAACAACGCATCGATGGGCGCCTGCCTGCTCTGTCCACCCGCCGGCTCGGTACTGCTGGTCACTCGTGGAGGCGGGACACAACTCATCACCCCCAACAGCGTGCTTGCCAGCAAGGCACCTGCAATGATCTGTCGGCTCATGAATTGGACCTCTCTTTTTCTACAAGTCCGCGTCGTTGATCCGCCCTTACGGGAGTAAGAGACGGTGCAGGCCCGCAGGATTCATCTTCATGGTTGTTCACCCGACTCAGCGCCGAGTGTGCGCACATAGGCCAAAACATCCCAAATCTCTTCATCAGAGAGACTGTGTTTCCACGCACCCATGGCGGTATTCGGCTTGCCTTCATGGATGCGACGAAACAATGTGCCGTCGAGGCGCTTTTGGACGACAGCCGAAGTGAGGTCGGCCGGAGGCGGAACAAGTTTGATTCCGAGCGCGCCTTTGCCGTCGATTCCATGGCATCGCATGCAGGTATTCACATATATTTCTCGTCCACTGACCGGATCGCCGCCCTTTGTGAATTCGGTGAGATCTTTTACTCCGATATTACTGAACCCCAATCCTGACAAACCCATCAGTAGCGCGTACAATACCGCCCTTCCTTCGATCATATGCATCTTCATCTCCTTACTGCGTCATCCAGTGCGAGCAGTGTGCCATAACCTTCAGCGCCCAGAGGGATATTTGTCTATACCTGTCAATGGCTTAAGGGGTTTTGTTACAATCGCGCGCCTGGGATAATGAACAAATGACGTAAAATACCCCAGAGCTTCTTCACCCTGATGATGCAGAAGGCTACAGTCCTTCACTGTGCGGAGAAGTTAGTGCAAACGGCTAACAGCATCCCCCGAGACTTCTTGCTCTTTCCCTCAGCACCAATTCTCACAAGAGAAAGACGCTGCTTCAATCGCGCGCCAAACGTTCAAGAGGAATTACTTCCCGGTTTGAAACCGATAAATTCTTTGAATTTGTTATCAAGCACACTACTCTAGTCATCGGTGACCGGATAGCGGCCAGCAGTCAAGTAGATCCGAATCGAAGCTCTCGGGGTGTCTCGCGTCCATGTCTGCACTTCCTCCTCCGGCTATTCCCAACTTATTCGATCTCTTCGTGCTTCGATGCCGGCAGCAGCCGGAGGACCTTGCCTACGCCTTGGTTCGCGATAACCTGGAAATTGAGCGCCGGCTCACCTACGGCCAGCTTGAACAGAGGGTGAATTCGCTTGCCCGCCGTCTTTCGCGCGAGGTCCCGGCAGGAGCCAAAGCCCTCTTGCTCTATCCACAGGGACTCGATGCCGCATGTGCTTTCTGGGCATGTGCCTGTGCCGGCCTCGTGCCCGTTCCGGCTCCCGCGCCCGATCCCATCAAAGGAAAATCCGGTCTGATCAGGTTGCGCGGCATCATCGAGGATGCTCGCGTATCGCTGGTACTTACGACTTCAAGTGTGGCGGCTCTCTCTTCAGAGCTCAGCGTCAAGGAGGCGGGGCAGATCAATTGGATGGCGACGGATGAACTTGGCGATTCCTTCGAATCGGCCGAATTGCCACGGCCTCACAGCAGCGCTCTTGCTTACCTGCAATACACCTCTGGGTCGACGGCGACCCCTCGCGGCGTCATGATCGGCCATGGCAACGTGCTATCTCACTGCCGAGCTTTGAGTATGGCCGGGATGGTGTCGCGCCACAGCCGGTCGCTCTGCTGGTTGCCCTATTTCCATGACTATGGGTTGGTGCACGGCATTATTGCTCCGTTCTATGCCGGTATCCCCGCCTATCTGATGTCTCCCGTCACGTTTCTCCGGCGGCCATTACGTTGGCTTGAAGCGGTGTCTCGATTTGCGATCACCCACAGCGGGGGACCGAATTTCTGCTATGAGGCTTGCCTCAGAGCCGTGCGGCAACAGAGCGAATGGCGGGCTGACTTAAGCAGGTGGGTGGTCGCCAGTTGCGGTGCCGAACCCATTCATCCGGACACGGTTGTGCAGTTCATCTACACCTTTGGCGCACATGGTTTTCGGCGAACGGCGTTTGTCCCGGGATACGGTCTTGCGGAAGCCACACTATTAGTGACGATGAAGCGCGCCGACGCGGATCCCACCTTCTTGCACGTGGAGGCCGATGCGTTGGCCGACTCGATCGTCAAAGAGTTCGCCGCATCTCAACGTGGAACGCGTACCTTAGTCGGATGCGGAGAGCCTCTCGATGAGACGCGTGTCCGCATTGTGAATCCTACGACGCTCGGCGAATGCCCGCCGGGCGTTGTCGGGGAAGTGTGGCTGGCCGGAGCTGGAATCGGCGCCGGATACTGGGGCAAACCGGAGGAAACCAACGCCGTGTTTCACGCCGCTCTCGCGGTGTCAGGAGAGGGTCCCTATTTGCGGACCGGCGATCTGGGATTCCTCCACCGCGGTGAACTGTTCCTGACGGGACGTCTCAAAGATCTGATCATCGTGCGAGGGCGGAACTACTATCCCCATGATCTGGAGTGGACGGCCCAACAGGCGCATCCCGGTCTGCGGCGGGGATACGGGGCGGCCTTTTCCGTGGAGGGCAAAACCGGCGAGTTGGTGGTGCTGGTCCATGAGATAGACAAGCAGGTGTCTGAATCCGATTTTGCGGAAGTCGTGGGTGCCATCCGTCGCGCGTTGGCCGACGAATATGAGCTCGAACTCCATAGTGTGGTATTGATCAAGCCCGGCACGATCCCGCGGACCTCCAGCGGAAAGATTCAGCGGAGCGCCTGCAAAGCCGCCTTTGAGTCCGGCCAACTCGCCGTCGTCGCGGCGAGCACGCTGGAGCTGGAAGAATCCGATGAGTTGCTCCGCGAGCCTCCACAAACCGCTATCGAGAAACAGCTGGCCGATATCTGGCAAGAGGTGCTGGGAGAACCCCATCCGCATCGCCATGCGAACTTCTTCGCACTTGGAGGCAATTCGCTCCTTGCAGCGCAGGTCGTTGCGCACATTCTCGACGTATTTCACGTTGAGCTCCCTCTCAGTACGCTGTTCGAGTCTCCGACATTGTCCGCACTGGCCGCCCGGATCGGCGAACTGACCACCGGTCCGGATGGCGGGGACCGAGCCGCGGACAAAGATGGAAACGCAGGCGGTGACGGCAGGACACGGATACAACCCGTTCCGATTCCTTCGATATCCATCAGGCAAGGCAAGATTCCACTCAGTCCTTCGCAGCAACGCCTGTGGTTCTTGGAGCAGGTCCATCCTGGAAGCGCCATCAACCATATTTCCATGGCGGTACGTCTACGGGGATCCGTCAATCCCGAGGTATTGGAGCGCTCGGTGCGGGAAATTGCCCGTCGCCACCAGATTCTTCGAACCCGTTTCGGATCGGAGCGAGGGGAGGGATTCGCTGAAATATCAGATAAGGTGATCGGTACGATCGGCCGGCGAGATTTGCAAGCATTGACCGCAGCAGAGCAAGGCCTTCAGATGCAGCAATTCCTACGGGCGGAGAGTAGCCGACCGTTCGACTTACGTCAAGGACCACTATTCAGACTTACCCTGCTGACGCTCGAACAGGATGTACATGTCTTGACGCTGACATTCCACCGTCTCATCGCCGACGGGTGGTCTATCCGTGTCTTCTGGAAGGAATTGGCTCTTCTATGGAAGGCCGATGGTGATGCTCGAAAGGCTGGACTTCCCACGTTGACGGTCCAGTATGCGGACTATGCCGATTGGCAGAGGACCAGACTGAACCAAGGCCTTCGTGAAGTCCATCAAACCTATTGGACCAGACAGTTGAGCGGCGCGCGCCCTCCCGCTGAATTACCTATCGATCGTCAGCGGCCGCGGGCACGCACGTTCGAGGGAGGCGTGCGGTCACGACCGCTTCCTCCGGAACTTTCGGCCGGCCTGGATCGTTTCTGTCAACGCTGGAACGTCACGGCGTTCATGGTGCTGTACGCCGTCTTCGCCACGTGGCTGCATCGCTACACTCAAGAGACGGATCTGGTGATCGGGTCGATCGTGGCGGGCAGGCGGCGGAAAGAGCTCGAAAACGTGATGGGCTATTGCGTGAATACGGTGGCGTTGCGGTCCAAGCTATCGGACGGGCTGACAGGACACGGGCTCTTGCAGCAAGTACGCCAGGTGGTGGTGGACGCCTATGACCATCAGGACCTCCCGTTCGAAGAAGTGATCGAGGCGCTGTCGTTACAGCGAGCGCGTCTGCTGTCCCCCCTGTTCAACGTGATGATGGTGTGGGAAGACGATCCTTTGTCTGCATTCACCGTCAGGAATCTTGAGGTGGCTCATCTCCCCTGGGAGCCGACGGCGTCTGAGTTCGACCTCGTGTTGATGGTGGTCAACAAAGTGGACGGCTTGGACTTGGCGTTTCTTCATGACGCGACGATTTTCGACGACTCGACGATCGACCGCATGTTGGGACAGCTCGAGATCCTTCTGGAAGACTTTCTCAAAAGACCCGAGGCCCGTCTTGACCAACTTTCATTGCTGACCGCCGAGGACAGACGGAACATTCAACTGACGTGGAAGGAGCCACCTCCTCAAGCTTCCGGCATCCATGCACTCATCGAGGCGCAGGTTGAGCGGACTCCCCATGCGCTCGCTGTCACGTGTGGCGACCAGTCCATCAGCTACCAAGAGCTCAATCGACGAGCGAATCGAGCCGCTCGCGCGCTACGGAAATTAGGGGTCGATGCAGATCTCCCGGTGGGTCTCTGTGTTGAGCGCTCCGTCGATGCTCTTGTGGGTCTCTTGAGTATTCTCAAAGCCGGTGGCGGTTATGTTCCCCTGGATCCGTCCTTCCCGGCTCACCGCCTCCAGCTCATGTTGGAAGACGCGCAAGTGTCCATCGTGGTCACACAGACGCACCTCCGGGACCATTTAAAGGGCTACGGCGGCCAAATCTGTGACGTGGAGACCCTGTACAGGCCCACCGGAAGCGGAGCGGAGGATGACAACCTGGCGCTTCCCGTTTCCCCTGATCAGCTCGCTTACATCATATACACGTCGGGGTCGACAGGGCGGCCCAAGGGTGTGGCCGTGACCCACGGTAGTGTGGTGACTTCTTTTCATGCCAGACTTCAGTCCTATCCGGAACCGGTCTCCCGATTCTTGCTCACCTTCTCTCTGGCCTTTGATGGATCTGTGACGGGCATATTCTGGACCCTACTGCAGGGAGGGGAGTTGGTCATCCCATCAGAGACGGCCCATCGTGACCCAACGGAGCTAGCTTCGCTCATCGAGCATCATCGCATCTCACACATCGTGTGGGTACCGTCTTTGTACCATGCCGTGCTCGGTGAGGCGTTACAAGCCCAGCTCGAATCGCTTCGCGTCGTCATTACGGCCGGGGAAAGCCTCCCACTTGAACTCGTGCGACGACATTACCAGCTGCTGCCCCATGCCGCACTGTGCAACGAATATGGACCGACGGAAGCCACGGTGTGGTGCAGCCTGTATCAAACGACTCGTGAGGAAAACGGGGCCCGCGTACCCATCGGCAAACCCATCCCGCATATGCAACTCTACGTGCTGGATCCTAATCTCCAGCCGATGCCTATCGGTGTACCGGGAGAACTCTACATCGGGGGAAAGTGTCTGGCGCGCGGCTATGTCAACCAGCCGCAGTTGACTCATGAGCGATTTCCCCCGAATCCCTACGTACCCGGCACCAGACTGTATCGGACCGGTGATCAGGCTCGGTATCGGGGCGACGGCAATGTGGAGTTCCTTGGGCGGATGGACCAGCAGGTCAAACTGCGCGGATATCGGATCGAGCTGGGAGAAATCGAATATGTATTGAGTAATTTCCAGGGCGTGCATCACGCGGCGGTGCTGCTTCGAGAAGATGCGCCCGGTCAGCACCGTTTGATCGGGTATGTTGCCGGCGAGTCGTCGGTCAAAAATAGACTCGAACAGGTGCGCAGCCATCTCGCCGCTCGGCTGCCGCAGTACATGGTGCCGTCCGTCGTCCTGTGGCTCGACTCGATGCCGCTCAGTACCGCCGGAAAAGTGAATCGACATGCCCTTCCCGCTCCGGAAGACTCGACTGGTCGAACCACAGCCAGGATAGCCCCAAGAAATCAGGTTGAAGAAGCCTTGGCTGAACTGTGGAAATCCCTGCTTCAGGTACCTGAGGCGGGCATCCACGACCACTTCTTCGAGCATGGAGGCCACTCACTGCTGGCGACGCAGCTCGTGTCCCGGATACGCGAGCTTTTTGAGGTCGATATCCCGCTACAAGCGCTTTTCGAGCGGCCGACTATCGCGTCGCTGGCGGAAGAAGTGGCGCGGTCACGCCGGAGGGAACAGCGGGCTTCCGTGCCGCCCATCGTTCCGGTGCCCCGAGATCAGCCGCTTCCGCTTTCCTATTCTCAGCAACGCATGTGGTTGATGCATCGCCTGGCTCCTCAAAGCACGGCGTATAACATGCCGTTTGCTTCCCGGCAGATGGGACGACTTGATAAGACAGCCCTCCGGAATACGATCGATGCCATCTGTAGCCGCCATGAGGCGTTTAGAACGACGTTCCTGATGAAGGAAGAGGGACCGGTCCAAATCATCCACCCTTTTCGCCCTCCTCATTGGGTGGAAGTGGATCTTCAGGAACTGCCTCGCGAACAGGGCCGACAGCAAGCGGCTCGGCTCGTAGAACATGAAGCCAACCAGCCGTTCGATCTTGAAAAGGGCCCCCTGGCACGATTCTTATTGATTGCAATTGAGCCCGAGGACCATGTGTTGGTGCTCACGATGCATCACATCATCGGAGATCAATGGTCGTTCGGCATCATCGGTCAAGAGTTTGCGTCTTTCTACAACGCATTTTGCCGAGGAGACGTTCCGTCACCGAAGCCGATCCGCCTTCAGTATGCCGACTATGCGGTGTGGCAGCGTCGGAGCCTGACCGATGATTGGCTCCGCACGCAATCGGATTATTGGCAGAAGAAGTTGGCCGGGCTTTCCAAGCTGTCGTTGCCGACCGATCATCCACGGCCCGGGGTGCAAACGTTCAACGGGTCACATCGCACGCTGGAGCTGCCCTCGTCGTTGATCGAGCGACTGAAACAGTTCAGCGCAGAGCACAATGCGACGATGTTCATGACTCTCTTGGCCTGTTTCCAGATTCTCTTGCATCGCTATTCCGGCCAAACGGACATCGCCGTGGGTACTCCTATCGCCAACCGAACCCAATCCTCCATCGAGTCGATCATCGGCTCGTTCGTCAATACACTCGTCTTGCGTGCGGATCTCTCCGGCAATCCGACATTCATCGAGTTGATGGGACAGGTGCGCGAAACGGCGTTAGAGGCCTACGCCAATCAGGACTTCCCGTTCGATAAGTTGGTCGAAACGATGCACTCCGCTCGCGACCATAGTTCCGCCCCGCTGGTGCAGGTCCTCTTCAATGTCCCGAACGCTCCCATCGGAGAGATTACCGTCCAAGGATTGAGTTGGGTGCCGTTCGAGGTGGAGACCCAAGCAGCGCAATTCGACTTGAGCTTGACGATCGAGACGGAGTTTGCACGAAAGGCCTACTTGACGTTCAATACCGATCTCTTCGAGCCGCAGACGGCTGAACGGATGTTGGGGCAGTATAAGACTCTCCTTCAGAGCGCCTTGGCAAATCCTCAGAGCAAGCTGTCCGAGCTCCCGACACTGACGGCGCCGGAGCGCCGGCAGATGTTGCAGGATTGGAACCTTACGAACAGAGACTATCCGGAGTCCGAGTGTTTTCCACAACTGTTTGAAGCACAGGCCGAGCGGACGCCTGACGCCGTGGCGTTGTCGATGGGACGTCAGTCGCTGCGGTACGGTGAGCTCAATGCCAAGGCCAATCAGTTGGCACGCTATCTCCAAACGCTGGGCGCTCGACCCGGGGCCGCCGTGGGTATCGGCCTGGAACGATCCTTCGAGATGGTCATTGCACTGATGGCCGTGCTTAAAACCGGCGCGGCCTACGTGCCTCTGGACCCTGACTATCCGCGGGATCGACTTCGGTTTATGTCGGAGAACGCCTCGCTCACCGTCGTACTCACATCCGAGCCCCTGGCCGAGCTGTTTGATACTCAGGTCTGCCGCAGGCTGTGTCTCGGCCAAGAGCAAGAACGGATCGCTCAGGAGCCGCACCATAACCTCCCACCGACCGCCACGCCTCAAGATTTGGCGTACATTTTGTACACATCCGGCTCGACGGGACAGCCCAAAGGTGTGGAGATTCCGCACCGAGCGCTGGTGAACTTCTTGTGGTCGATACGACAACAACCGGGATGTTCCGCTCAAGATGTCATGCTGTCCGTCACGACACTGTCCTTCGATATCGCCGGATTGGAATTATATGTGCCGTTATTGGTCGGGGCCCGCGTCGAGATCGCCGGTCGAACGGTGGCAATGGACGGACGGCAACTGCGGGCTCTCTGTGAAGCGGTTCAGCCGACGATCATGCAAGCGACGCCGGCGACATGGCGAATGTTGATCGAAGCTGGATGGCTAGGCAGTCAGAACTTGACGGTCCTGTGCGGAGGGGAAGCCCTGCCCCCGGACCTTGCCGCATCCTTGCTGGATCGCAGCACCGCTTTGTGGAATATGTATGGTCCGACCGAAACCACGATTTGGTCCACGATCGAGAAAATCGAGCGGAGTGATCGGGAGATCACCATTGGAAGGCCGATTGCGAATACAGAACTGTACATCTTGGATCAATTCCTCCATCCGGTTCCGATCGGTGTTGCCGGAGAGCTCTATATCGGAGGCCATGGGTTAGCCCGAGGCTATCGAGGGCGGCCTGACTTGACTCAGGAGCGGTTCCTGCCTCACCCATTTTCCTCAAATCCTCTCTCAAAACTGTATCGCACGGGAGATTTGGCGCGGTATCGACCGGATGGTCGCACCGTGCATCTCGGTCGGCTGGATCACCAAGTCAAAATCAGGGGGTACCGGATCGAATTGGGCGAGATCGAAACCGCGCTCATCCGCCATCAAACAGTCCGGCAGGCCGTGGTCATGGCCCGAGCCGATCATCAAGGGGTGAAACAGTTAGTGGCGTATGTAGTCTGCCAGGATGGGCCCGCTCCCAGCCAGCTGGAGCTTCGCTTGTTTCTACAATCGCAGATTCCAGATTATATGGTTCCGTCACTTTTTGTCTTTCTGAAGGCGATGCCGTTGACCGCCAATAATAAAGTCGATAGGAACGCGTTACCGGCTCCGACATCCATCCTTGCGAGCGACGCTGTGTATGTTGCGCCGCGCGATCGCATAGAAATACAAATGGCGGCCTTGTGGCAACAGGTGTTCGGAATCGACAAAATCGGGATTCACGAGAACTTTTTCGATCTGGGGGGCCATTCGCTCAAAGCGGCTCAACTTTTCTATCTGATTGAACAGGTCTACGGCCGCCATCTTCCGCTTTCCACCCTGTTTCAGGCACCGACGATCGCCGGTCTCACGTCGGTTCTTACACAGGAGCACTGGACCTCGCCCTGGCAATCACTGGTCGCCATGCAGCCCAGCGGGTCGACCCTTCCCATTTTTTTGGTTCCGGGCGTCATGGGCAATGTGTTATGGCTCGCTCAATTGGGAAGACTGCTGAGCGAGACCCACCCGGTGTACGGCCTGCAAGCGCGTGGATTGGATGGCAACGCGACACCATTCGGCTCGGTGCCGGAGATGGCACAACAGTATATGAGTGAGATCCGTACATGCTTCCCCCAAGGACCATACGTCATCGTTGGTGCCTGCACCGGCGGGCTGGTCGCCTATGAGGTGGCGCAACAATTGACCGCTCACGGTGCATCGGTCATCCTCTGCATAATAAACAGCTGGCATCCGCGCTCGTATCACCAGCACTATCATATCGCTCGACGAAGAAGGCTCGCATTGCCGCTCGGAATACTCTTGGCGATCCTGCACAGCATCGGCGAACTCCGGCGCATCCGCATGAAAGACCGGTGGTCGATCATACGGCGAAAATATAAATCATTCATGTCCGTTCTTCGGCGTCCGAACGGAACCGCGCTGAGGCAACATCAGATCAAGCGTGTCCGACAGGCGATGTTCCATGCGGCCGCCCGGTATACGATGCGTCCCTATCCGGGACACATTCTCAACATCGTGGCGGCGCAACAAATCGAACCCGACGATACCAGGTATGTATGGAGAGAACTGGCAAGCCGCGGCTGCCAGACCATAGATATGGCAGCCCTTCGAACAGCAGAACTTGTGGTGTCACCTCACGTCCAAGAGGTATCCTCACACATTCAGCGCTATATCGCCGAACATGCCGAGAGCCGGCGATCCGTCCCGACAATATAACTGCATGTGTACATCACCGTCCTTTGCCGGACGACCAGACGCCGTCTGGACTTATGGTAACGACGTGTTGATCTCGTTCCAATCAATAGAGCGCCTCACCGATACAAATCGGCAGAACCATATCAGCCTTGAACCTTACGCTGTTCACCTCTGGGGCATGAAACTCGACGGCTCGCAACGTTGCTTGGAGCGATGCATGGGCTGGTTGGATGAGTTCGAGCGCCAACGAGCGGCTCGCCTTGTTCGGGAGAATACCAGACAGCGCTATATTCTGGCTCACGGAGGCCTCAGGGCGGTGCTGAGTGCGTACCTCGGAGTGGACCCGGATGTGATAATGCTGGATCGCAGTGAAACAGGTAAGCCGTTCCTGACGAGGGAGCTACGAGATCGGTCGGCGATCACATTCAATTTGTCCCATGCCCAAGACCGTGCGCTCATTGCAGTCTCAAAAACGCAGGAGGTCGGAGTCGATCTTGAATGCGTTCGCGCGGATATCGAGGCTGCAAACCTATCCGAGCGTTATTTTACCCGCGCCGAACATACGGCAATCATGCAGGCTACGGAAGAGCAGCGCGCCACGAGATTCTTCCGCCATTGGGTTGCGAAGGAGGCGCTGCTCAAGGCTCAAGGCATCGGCCTCCGGGGATTGTCGGACTGCGAGGTCCTCCTTGGGGCGGACGGAATCGATACGGAAGCTCGGGCACGACTGGGTCCACAGTTTCATAATACGCTGCGGGTTCGCCTTCTCGCTTGTGAACCGGGATGGGAAGCGGCGGTAGCCGCCCAAAGCTTAGATTCGGTTAAGCAGTGCAGCATCGAGCAGCAATAACCGTTTTTCTGATAGAGTCGTTTCCTCGCGCCGCTGATTCCGGTCAGCGGCAGCGAGGCTCGGTAGAGACACGACGAGCCAACAGATGGAGGAGAACGCACACAGGATAGACAGATCGCTGCCGTTCACTACTTGCTTTCACCGGTCCATTAACGACTGCACTCGGGCGTATGCTGTACGCATTGCCGGAGCCAAGAACCGATTTGACCGAGCAACTCGGCAACCGCTCGGTTCGCGGCCTCAACGCCCCCATAGGGATTTTCGCTGGTGGCGTTCTCCACCGCCTCAAAAGCCCGTGCGCTGATGATCGTGGACTCCCTCAGGTCGATCAACTGCGTCCGGACCACCACCCTCACGCGACTGGGTTGTTGCAGAAACTCCTGCTGCAACAGAAACCCGTGCGTATCAAGACGATAGTCTCCGGGGATCGAGCTCGGCAGTGGAATCACGGCACGCCACCCATCATGCTGATTCAGCGCCTGGACCATCAGCTGAGCGAACATGCGCACCGGCGTATCGGCCCATTGATTCACCGCATAATACTCGAGTTCGTACGGCCGTTTGACATACACCATGCGATGCGTCTCAAATCCTGGTTCGGCTTGAGGCTGACTCACCAACAGCACCGGCCCCTCACGCTTGCCGGGTCGCGCCTCGCCGGACCATCCATCGAGGCTCAACTGGTATGTATGGATTTCAGAAGAATCCGTGCGGGGTGACAGGCAACCGGCCGTCGTCATGACGAACACCGCAAATGCCATGTATACCAAGCGATACTTCATCTACTTTCCTTCCAACCCTAGTTGTATCGGGGGAAGCATCGCTCGTATCTCGCAAAGTCAGATCGTAACGGCGGCTTCATGGGATTTCTCTGATGCGATATACGCTTCACGACTCACACTTTTCTAGATTATTCCCCCGGTCCGCGTGGCGGAGCCTTTCGTCCAAACACCAGCGAGCTCGGCTCCCGCTCCAACTCCCGCGCCACGCGAGTCAACGTCCCCGTAAGCTGCCGCAGCTCCGTCACCAACAAGCCGGCTTCGGGGAGAGTTCTTCCCGTGAACTGTTGTAATTCGGGTCTGGCTTCATTGACGACCGCTCCGACGGTCTTGCTGGTGCGAGCCAGTTCCTCCGTCGCCGCGCCCAAGGCTGCAACGCTCTTGTTGATTCCGGCGATAAGGATAGGAACTTCAGCATTCAACGACGACGTGAGCTTGACAAGATTGTCGGCGCTTCTGGCCGCACCGTTCAAGGTGAGTTCAATCTGAGCCTTGTGGGCCGCAATGGTCTGGGCCACATCCGAGAGGTCCTTGATCGTTCGTTTCAACATGGTGCGATTGTCGTCATCCAGGACCTTGGCCGCACCTTTTGCCGCTGTATCAAGATCGGCCAACAATTGCGCCAGCCCTTCCTCTGAAAGCAAACGGGTGACTGCTTCATCCAACCGGTAGAAGAGGGAAGGACCCGTCTTGATCACCGGATACGCTTGCCCCTCCCCGGCCTGCAACGCAGGGGCATCCCTGCTCCCTCCCGTCAAATTGACGGTTGCCAGGCCAGTGAGCCCCTGTGTTTCGAGTACGGCAATCGTGTCCGTTTTAACCGGTGTCCCACGCACAATATCCATGGTAAGGAGAACTTCCTCCGGGTTATTCGGATTCAAGGCAATGGTCTTGACCCGTCCCACGTCGACACCACGATATTTGACAGTGGAGTCGACGCTCAATCCCGCGACCGATTCCTTCATGTAGGCCTCATATCGGTCATACGAGCCCCGATAGTCGGTCTTCCCCAACCATAAAATTCCCATTAAGACCGCCGCTCCAAGAAACACCATGAACGAGCCGACCAGAATATAATTGACTTTTGGTTCCATGTGTAATCTCGTTCAGAAGAGCCAGTCGTTTATGGCGTATGGCTTAGAGCAAGGCGAAGTCGGACAATAGTTCCTATCCCTCGTTCGGCTATCCAGCCATAAGCCACGATCCGTCTGCAAGGACGACGCGTCACGTTTCACGTCTTTCGTGGTTCCATGCCGCCTGCTCGCTCGCCGCCCTTCCCCGTGGGCCTTGAAAGTATTCGCGGATGACAGGATCGTCCGATCGAGCCAACTCCTGCATAGTGCCGATGCCCAACACTTTTCCGCCACCGAGCACCGCCACACGGTTTGCGATCCGCCACAGCGAATCCAAGTCATGTGTCACCATCACCACCGTCAGTCCCAACAGACTCTTCAGCGCCAGGACGAGATCATCGAATCCTGCAGCGATGATCGGATCGAGCCCGGCGGTCGGCTCGTCGAGAAACAACAACTCCGGGTCCATGACGATCGCCCGGGCGAGCGCGGCCCTTCTCCGCATCCCTCCGCTGAGCTCATTGGGATATTTTGCGGCACTGTCCGGCGGCAATCCTACCATGGCAATTTTGGCGGCGACGATGTCGTGAATCAATCCCGCACTCAGCTTCGTATGTTCGCGCAGCGGCACGGCGACGTTCTCCGCGAGCGTAAAGGAGCTGAATAATGCGCCATGCTGGAACATCACACCGAACCGGCGGTGGATGGGAAGTCCGTCATTTGTTTCCAATCGTCGGCTGTCCATTCCGAATAGCCGGATCGTTCCCGCCGAAGGTGTGATGAGGCCGATGATCTCCCGTAACAACGTGGTCTTGCCGCACCCGTTGCCGCCCGCAATAGCGAAGATTTCGCCCCGCCGAATAGTCAAGCTGACGTCCTCGTGCACGACCGCCTGCCCAAACTTCGTCGCGACGTGACTCACTTCAATGATCGGCGTCGCGGTTTCTGTCACCGATATCATGGTACACTCTCGTGCAAGGTGAGGCTAAAGTGAAGGTCAAGGGATCTCCGGAGACTATCTCGACCTTGACCTTGAGCCTCAGGTTGCCAATTCATCTTGTTAAAGATCCCACCAATTGAGGAGAATGCTGCAGATCGCGTCGAACACGATGACCAAAAAAATCCCCTGCACGACGCTGATCGTGGTGTGTCGCCCCACGTCATCCACACCGCCTCGGATCTGGAATCCTTGATAACAGCCCACCAACGCGATGATCGCCGCGAAGAACGGCGCCTTTCCTAAGCCGATGAGAAAATGCCGCACGGGTACGGCTTCTTCGAATCGAGTGACAAACTCGACGAAACTCACGTTCAGTTCTCCCAAGGCGATCAGCATGCCGCCGAACACGCCTACCACGTCCGCGTACACCGTCAACAGCGGAAGAGCGATGACGAGAGCCAGCGCCCGAGGCAAGACGAGCAGATTCATGGGCGAGATGCCCAATGTCCGCACCGCGTCCAATTCTTCGGTCACCTTCATGGTGCCGATCTCAGCGGCATAGGCGGATCCCGAACGACCGGCGATGAGGATGGCCACGATCAACGGGGCGATTTCGCGCAACAGCGAGATACCGACGAGGTCCACGATAAAAATATTCGTGCCAAATTTGCGGAGCTGTTCCGCGCCCTGATAGGCGATCACGACGCCGACCAAAAACGTCAACAGGCCGGTGATCGGCAGGGCCCGCACGCCGTCCAATTCCACGATGCGCAACATCGCCCGCCACCGAATGGAACGCGGCCGTATCAGCGCTCGGCCCAGGGCGATGGTGCTTTCCCCGACGAATGCGAGAGCGCGAATCGCTGACATTTGCCGGGACTGCACCGCACGCATGAAATCGTCCGTCCACCCCGTCCCGCTCGCCGGGACTCTCCGCTCGGGCCGAGACCACTGAGCTTCGACTTTTTGGAGCAGTTCGGCAAATTCAGGTTTCAAGCCCTGGAGAGCAGCCTGCTGCCCCTTACGGCGAACGCCGTCGATGCAACGCTGCAGGACGAGCGCGCCGCCTGTGTCCATGGCGGTCACTTCGCCCGCGTCGTAGAGGACGGTAGGAGCATCAGGCCATCGAAGCGCTCGCCCTCTCCGTTCCAGCTGGGAAAGATGTGGGAGGGTCCATGCCCCCCGGCAGTGAATCACATTATCTTTGACAGAGATGGTTGCCTGTTCCATCGGGTGTACTCCGTCGTCGCGTTAATTCTTCACGCGACGAACGTTCTTCCATCATGATGATCTCCGACGGACGGCATGCTAGGATCGGGGCCCCTCCAGAATGGCCTTGAGCTCGGCGCCGGTAATCACTTCCCGCTCCAACAAGAGCCGTGCTCCCTGTTGCAGCGCGGTTTTCCTGTCTTCCAGCAATCGCCTCACTCGTCCGTACTGCTCGTCGACGATCCGCCGCACTTCGCAATCGATTTCACGCGCGGTCTCTTCCGAATAATCGCCTTTTTCAGACGCCACCGGAAGCTGAAGAAACTGGGGCTGTCGCTCGCGTTCCAAGGTGATGGTGCCCAGTTTTTCGCTCATTCCGTACGCCTTCACCATGCTTTTGGCGATGTCCGTCGCCTTGACGAGATCGTTTTGAGCCCCCGTGGAAGCCTCCCCAAAAATCGTTTCTTCGGCGATCCTCCCGCCGAGCAACACCGCCACTTTATTCTCCAATTCCGATTTCGTCATCAGAAACCGGTCTTCCGTCGGTAGCTGCAACGTGTAGCCGAGCGCCGCCACGCCGCGAGGGATGATGGAGATCTTCTGCACCTGATCCGAGCCCGGTATGGACAGAGCGACGAGGGCGTGGCCGGTTTCGTGAAACGCAACCCGCTCTTTTTCCATTTTGTTCAGGACGCGATTTTTCTTTTCCAACCCGGCAATGACCCGCTCCACCGCCTCCTGCAGTTCCGAGAGGCCGACTTGATCTTTGCCTCGGCGTACCGCCAGCAACGCCGCTTCGTTGATGACATTGGCCAAATCCGCACCGGAGAATCCCGGAGTCATCGCGGCAATCTGCTCGAGGTCGGCCTCCGGGCTCAACGCCACCTTCTTGGCATGGACCCGAAGCACGTCAAGACGGCCCTTTTTATCCGGACGATCCACCGTCACGTGCCGATCGAATCGCCCCGCGCGAAGCAGCGCGGGATCGAGAATTTCAGGGCGATTGGTCGCCGCCATGAGAATGACCCCGACTCGAGGATCGAACCCATCCATCTCGACCAGCAGCTGGTTGAGAGTCTGCTCTCGTTCCTCGTGCGCCATGGGTCCCATACCTCGGGCCTTCCCGAGAGCGTCCAGCTCATCGATGAAAATGATGCAGGGAGCCTTGCCCTTCGCTTGTTCGAACAGGTCACGAACCCGCGCCGCGCCGACCCCCACAAACATCTCCACGAATTCCGACCCGCTGATGCTGAAAAACGGCACTCCGGCTTCGCCGGCCACGGCACGCGCCAGCAGCGTCTTACCGGTCCCCGGGGGACCGACAAGCAGGATACCCTTCGGAATCTTTCCGCCCAATTTGGTGAATTTTTCCGGTGTCTTCAGGAACTCGATGACTTCCCGCAGCTCGTCTTTGGCTTCATCTACTCCGGCCACATCCGCGAACGTCACCTTGACGTCTTTCTCCATGTAGATCTTCGCCTTGGACTGGCCGACCTGCATGAAACCGCCCTGGGCTTGGCCCAATCGACGAAAGATGAAAAACCAGATGCCGACAAACAGGGCGACCGGGATGATCCACGACAGAAGATCCCGCCAAAAGGTGGACTCAATGACGCCGGCAAACGTCACTCCACGTTGGTTGAGCTCCCGGACCAGGTCCGGATCCTCGACCCGCACTGTCGCAAAGGCTTTTTGCTCTTTCGATTCGCCTTCAGGCTTCAATTTCCCGGTCAACACTTGGCTGGTCACCGCGACTTCCGCCACCTTGCCGTCCGCAACCAGCTTCTTGAACTCACTGTAGGGGAGTTCTTCAACCTTATTGAGGGCGATAATGAGATCATGCACCATCACTACCGCCATGATCGCGAGGAGGATGTACCAGATGG
Source organism: uncultured Nitrospira sp. (assembly GCA_964465695.1). GTDB lineage: Bacteria > Nitrospirota > Nitrospiria > Nitrospirales > Nitrospiraceae > Nitrospira_D. The sequence goes on along the minus strand of CAYXKP010000001.1, from coordinate 41,700 downwards.
AGAATGAGACCTTGTTATTCATCGGCGTTGACTTCCACGGCGCTAAAGAGGCACTCGTCCCGGCGCCGGCAGTGTTGCATCGGCCAAGGCCGGCGTCCCCGCACCACGTTAGAACGTGAAATACGCGCCGGCTCCGAACGATTCAGTCTTCTGCGAATAGAAGAATTGTCCATAGGGATTATATCCATGATAGTAGTTGAAGAGAATCCGTAGACGCTTCAAGAAACCGGCCCGCGACATATCGAAGCCCATCAAGAGGTTCGTATTGATATACCAGTTTTGCTCCTCGACCGACTTAAAGTCCGCCGTCAGGACGGGCGTGAAGAGAATCGGATTGGAGAGCAGACCAAACAGGTAAGATCTTCCCAGTGGGGTCGGCGTCCGTGTTTCGAATCCCCATTGTCCTGTCAAGCGGTCGATCGTGGAGGGTTGGCGATTGACCAGCACCGCTCCCCCTCCATACAATCGCAGCCATCTCCGGACATCATAAGACGCAATCATGTCGACTTCTTCAAATTGCAGGCCGATCGATTGAAAACCCGGATTGGCCCCCAAAAACTCATCCCCGATGTGACTGCTCTGATGATAAAAACGCAGGCGCGCAGACCAGTTTCCGTGACGCCAGGTCAGCGGCACCCCCACATTGAAGTCGACATTGATGAGCGCTGCATTCGATGCATCCAAGTCGAATTGCGCGAAAATTCCCGTCAGCAGGCTGATCTGCCATCCGTTGCATCCGTTGCGCCTGGTATAAAACCCAAAATTCTCACCGATGCCAATGGATCCGATGTTCGCATTGGTCCGTTCAAGTCGCGACTGGGTTGATTGCCAGAGGGCAAAGAACTGCGGCTGCTTCGGGTCGGCCAGGAGGGGACGGAAAAGATCGTCCGATGGGAACATTTCACTGACTGTTTCCTTATCGGGTGATTGAGCAATCTGTTGGTACCGACAATCCAACACTTCTTTTATCGTCGCATCATCCGGCTTCTTGTCGCTCGAATCGGCCGCGTACACCTGACCTGCGAGCATGCAGATAATCGCCATTCCTCCGACAATCCATCGTTCCTGAGGCACTCTCCGACCCATGTATTTCCTCCCATCCGAAGTTCTTGTGCGGCGCAGCTTGAACGCGCTTCCAATAACATATTTTCGATGGGAAATTCACATGGTTTTGTCGCGGGCCCTTGTTCCACATTGCATGAAATCTCTATGCTGAGTTGGCGTCTACACGGGCATGCGAAGAAAGAGGACTAGCCGGTAAACTGTCGAAGTCAGAGTTCTCGACAGTGGTCTTAGCTCGCCGACCATTTCCATCGGCTGATCTCAGGCATGTCCTCGCCGTACCGTCTGATGTACTCTTTGTGCTCGATCCGCTTGTCCCGAATGGCCTGCTTGGCATAGGCCGCGGCCGAACCCAATCCGACGCGTTCGATCACGTCGGCGGCCAGGTGATACCGATCCATGTCGTTGAGGAACACCATGTCGAACGGCGTGGTGGTCGTCCCCTCTTCTTTATACCCGCGCACGTGCAGGTTCTTATGATTGGTCCTCCGGTACGTCAGCCGGTGGATCAACCACGGATAGCCGTGATAGGCGAAGATGATCGGCTTGTCGGTGGTGAAAAACGTATCGAAATGCTTGTCCGGCAGCCCGTGCGGATGCTCGTTTTTGTCCTGCAATTTCATCAGATCGACCACGTTGACGACACGGATCTTCAACGACGGCACGTATTCCCGCAACAGCTGCACGGCCGCCAGCGTCTCCAACGTGGGCACGTCGCCGGCGCAGCCCATCACCACATCCGGCTCCCCGCCTTTGTCATTACTCGCCCATTCCCAAATCCCGATGCCCGCCGTGCAATGTTTCACCGCCGCGTCCATGTCGAGATACTGGAGGGCCGGCTGCTTGCCGGCGACGATCACGTTCACGTAATCGCGGCTGCGCAGGCAGTGATCCATGACCGACAACAGACAATTGGCGTCCGGCGGCAGGTAAATCCGGATCACGTCCGCCTTCTTGTTCACCACATGGTCGATGAAGCCCGGATCCTGGTGCGAGAAGCCGTTGTGGTCCTGCCGCCAGACGTGGGAGGTCAACAGATAGTTCAGCGATGCGATCGGCCGCCGCCATGGAATCTCCTGCGTGGTCTTGAGCCACTTGGCGTGCTGGTTGAACATGGAATCGACGATATGGACGAAAGCTTCGTAGGTCGTAAACAATCCGTGCCGGCCCGTGAGCAAGTAGCCTTCAAGCCAGCCCTGACAGGTATGTTCGCTCAAAATCTCCATCGAGCGCCCGTCCGGGGAGAGATGGTCATCGTCCTGCTCCCGCTCCGCCATCCACACCCGATCCGCGGCATCCAGCACGGCGCCGAGTCGGTTCGACGTCAATTCATCCGGCGCCATAATTCTGAAGTTCCTATGGCGCAAGCTTTGGGTGATCGTGTCGCGGAGGAACGCTCCTAAGACCTTGGTCCCCTCCGACATCACCGTCCCCGGCTTCGAAACGTCCACCGCATAGTCACGGAAATTGGGAAGACGAAGGTCGCGCAGCAGCAAGCCGCCGTTGGCATGCGGGTTGGCCCCCATCCTCCGCCCGCCCGTCGGTGCGAGGGCGGCCAGCTCGGGGATCAACGCGCCGTCGGCATCGAACAATTCGTCGGGTCGATAGCTCTTCATCCAAGATTCCAAGAGCCCGATATGAGCCGGCTTGGATGCCATCTCCGCCATCGGCACCTGGTGCGATCCCCACGAGCCTTCGGTCTTCTTGCCGTCCACTTCCTTGGGGCCGGTCCATCCTTTCGGACTGCGCAGGACGATCACCGGCCATCGAGGCCGAGCGGGGAGCCCCTTGCCTTCCGCCGCTGCTTGTCGAGCCTCCCGCTGAATCGCCTTGATCTGCGTCAGTGCGGCATCCAACGCGCCCGCCATCGCCTGATGCATCGGCTCCGGCTCGGAGCCCTCGACGTAGTAGGGTTCGTAACCGTATCCGATGAGGAGGCTGCGCAGTTCGTCCGGACTGATCCGCGCCAGAATGGTCGGGTTGGCAATTTTGTAACCGTTCAAGTGTAGAATCGGCAGCACGGCGCCGTCGGTGACGGGATTGAGAAATTTGTTCGAATGCCAGGATGCGGCCAGCGGCCCCGTCTCCGCCTCTCCGTCGCCGATCACACAGGCCACGATCAGATCGGGATTGTCGAAGGCCGCCCCATAGGCATGGGACAGGGCGTATCCCAATTCGCCGCCTTCGTGAATCGAACCGGGCGTTTCCGGGGCGACATGGCTCGGGATCCCGCCGGGGAAGGAAAACTGCCGGAACAAACGCTTCATGCCTTCCGCGTCCCGGCTGATGTCCGGATACACCTCGCTGTATGTGCCTTCGAGGTAGACGTTCGCCACAGCCGCGGGGCCGCCGTGGCCCGGCCCGCAGATGAAAATCATGTCGAGATCGTCCCGTGTGATGACTCGGTTCAGGTGGACATAGATGAAATTCAGCCCCGGCGTGGTGCCCCAATGCCCCAGCAAGCGCGGTTTGATGTGCTCGAGCTTCAAAGGTTGCCGCAGCAGCGGATTGTCGTAAAGGTAGATCTGACCGACTGAGAGATAATTGGCCGCCCTCCAATAGGCATCCATCTGCTTCAGTAAGGCGGCATTCAACGGTGTCGTGCTCTTCTTCATGGTGGTGATTCCTCGGTGATCCCTGTTTGTCGTCTCAGCAACTGAGCGACGGACTCGGCAATCTCGCGCTCTTCATCAGTGCGAATGACGCGTATCCTGACTCGACTGTCGCCACGTGAAATAAGCGGCTCATTGACTGCATTGGCCGATTCGTCGAGGACGACGCCGAGAAATTCCAACCCGGCGCAGATACGGGCACGGATGGTTGGGGCATTCTCCCCGATCCCCGCACTGAAGACCAAGGTATCCAACCCGCCCAATACGGCAGCCAGCGCACCGATCCATTTGCGAGCCTGATAACAGAACAACGTGATCGCTTCAGCCGCACGCGGATCACTCTCCTCTTGCATGAGCAAATCCCGCATGTCGGAACTGGTCTCGGAGAGACCCAACAAGCCCGATTCGACATTGACCATCCGGTGGAACCGCTCCACGGTCATGCCCTCGGTTCGGACCAGATAGGAAACGAGCCCTGGATCCAGATCACCGGATCGCCGGCTCATCGGCAAGCCGGAGGCGGGAGTGAATCCCATAGTCGTATCGACGGCCTGTCCGTTTTTGACTGCCGCCATGCTGGCGCCGTTTCCCAGATGCGCAAGGATGACGCGGCCTTCGTCCTCGCCCGGTCCTCCGATTCTCCGCAATTCTCGCATGAGAAACGCGTACGACAACCCGTGAAACCCATAGCGTTGAATACCCAGCTTTTCGTATCGTCTTGGAATCGGCAGTAGTTGCGCGACCCGCGGCATGTCCCGGTGAAATGCCGTATCGAAACACGCGACTTGCGGAAGAGCCTCATCATACCGACGGAACGATTCGATTAAGGCGATTTCCGCCGGGAGATGCTCGGGGCTATACGGGCATAGTCGATGAAGCTCCGCCAACAACTCAGTCGTCACTCGCTGGGGCTTTCTATAGGTCTTTCCGCCATGGACAACACGATGCCCGATGGCACAGAGACGTTTCTTATCGATCTGCCGGCTCAACCATTCGGTGATAAACCCCACGCAGGTCCGATGGTCCGGCGCGTGAACGGCCCGACGGATCGACTGTTGCGCGGCCACATCGGTAACGAGCATTTCGCTGTGCGCGAGGCCGATTCGATCGACCATGCCGCGTGCAATCGCGGTCGGAGAATCCGCATCTCGAAACAGGGCGAATTTGATACTGGACGATCCGCCGTTGATCGTGAGAATGAAGAGGCTGGGATCCAGTCGATGTCTGTTGTCGGTCATCTCGGCAGTGCGTCTCAGGTACACTTTCGTATGAAGAAGTGGATCGATGCATGATTCGGGGACCTATGCGCACAATGCCACATTGCTTGCCATCGCCGATCCAATCGGGCCATGCCATTTATATATCAACCGGCAAACGGAGGACCGGCGCCCTAGATCCCTCCATGTCGCTACGAGCGTCTGCAAACACGATACAGAGTTTTTACAGGCAAGACAAATGCCCGAAGACGAGCCAGTACGCGGAGCACACGATATATATGGCCCGGCCCTGCGTCAGGCTGCACGAGGCGAGCCAGGAAACTCCGAGTGCTCTTCATTCATATGGAAATGTCAACGCCACAGAATCAAATCACTCGTGAATCGTCACGGTCACTCTTCCCATACCGTTTTGAGTGAGAGAGGTCTGGGCCGCGCGCCCTAGTAGAATTCTTGAGGTGAGCCGTCATCGACGATGAGAGCGGGGACCATGCCACTACATTAGCGAACAGGACAATAATAATTCTCATCGGAACTGTCTCCTGAATCGCCACAGGCCGAAGCCGAACAGCGCCGCCCCGAGCGCCGTCATCGCAAGCACGGAATCCCAGAGAATGTTCAGGCCGGCACCTTTCAACAGAATGCCGTTCGCGATCTCGATGAAATAGCGCAGGGGCGACAGCGCCATCAGATAGCGAACCCAAGTCGGCATGGCCTCCATCGGCGCTGTGATACCCGACAGCATCAACATCGGAGCGGCCACCAGCAGGGTCATCATCCCCACCTGCCCCTGATTCCTCGCGAGTGTTGCGCCGGCCAGTCCCATGCAGGCTGTGGTGATGACGAACAGCGCCGTGAGGGTAAAAAACAGCCAGACGCTTCCTTTAATTGGCACCCCGAAAACCGGCTGCATGATGCCGAACAGACCGACCGCCGTCGCGCCGAGAATCACCACCGTCATCGCAAGAGCCTTGGAGGCCATGATCTGAAACGGCGTCAACGGCGAGACTAATAGTTGTTCCACCGTACCCCGCTCTTTCTCCCGCACGAGGGCCGCCGCGGGAAGCAGCAGCGCGAAGATCGTAATTTGCCGAAGGAGGTGTGAGATGCACTCGAACCAAGCCTCATTCTGGTCCGGGTTGTACCAGACTCGATGGTCGCTCACGACGAGAGGCACGTCTTGTGTCGAGTCTCCGACGCTCCCGACTTTTCCGAACGCCGTTTCCTGGCCGAACCGCGCGACAATCCGGGCGGCATAACTGGCAGCCGAGAGCCCGTTTGGGGAGTTGGTGGTGTCCACCAACAGTTGAACGGCGGTGGGTTCCCCGGTGACGAGCTGCTCGTGAAACCGGGGAGGAATCTCCAAAAACGCGACGGCGATCCCCCGATCCATCAGGCGAAGGCCTTCCCGCGAATCGAGGACCTCGCCGCTCAACCGGAAAAAGGGAGCCTGGAACCGATATATGAGCTCACGCGAGGAAATGCTGTGATCGGCATCATGAACCAGTAAGCTGGCATCATGCAGTTGCGATCGGATGCCGTTACCCGTAATGTAGATCGCCAAGGTGAAGGAGTAGACGAGGAAGGCGACGATCGGCACATCGCGAAACAACTGCAGCATCTCCTTTCGAGTCATGACCGCCAAACGATGCCACCAAATGGCGGCGCGTTGCGAACGGGGCCCGACCACAACACTCATGATCGAGGCCTCTTCGTAAAGAGTCGGTACCCCACGAGTCGCAGGATGGCGGCGTATAGGGCCAGGGCAAGGACATCCGTCCATAACACCTCCGGCCCTATGCCCTTCAGAAAGGTCCCGCGGACGATGTTGGTGTAATACATGCCGGGAAACAGGTGGGCCTGGAACTGTGAACCGGGACTCAGGGAAGAGACCGGAACGATGAGCCCGGAGAACAGGATGGTCGGCACCATCGCGATAATGATCGTGACGATGAGGGCGGCGATCTGCGTGCGGACCAGCAGCGACACGAGCAAGCCGACGCCGGTGGCGCTGAGCACGAACACGAAGGAGGCCATGAGGAAAAACAGGAGATTACCTTTGAACGGTACGCCGAACCACAAGGTCGCCATGATCCAGAGGACCACGGCATTCATCGAGGAAATCAGCACATAGGGGAGCAGCTTGCCGGCGAGGAATTCGATCTTGGTCACCGTCGAGCTATAAATGTTGTAGATGGAGCCGGTCTCTTTCTCTCGGACGATCCCCAGCGCGGTCAACAAGGGACACGACAGCATCAAGCTGAACATCACAAGCGCCGGCACCATGGACCAGGTGCTCCGAACCTCTTCGTTATAGAGATAACGCACCTCGAGCGTGATGGGCCGTGCCCGGTACGCGGCCTGTGCGGGAGAAATTCCCATCCGGCGGGAGATGTATTCGGTGAGCCGCTCTTCGTTGAAGGCGCTGTTGACGGCAATCACATACCCTTTGGTAATGTCCGTCCGGAGCGGGAACGTTCCATCGATCAACGTTTGAACGCCGACCGTCCGGCCGGCCTTCAACCGTTCCTGAAACTTCTCGGGAACGATGATTGCGGCTCGTATGCGGCCTGAAGCGAGCAATGGCTCCACCTCTCGTTCATCCTTCAATGCTCCTTTGAAATCAAAATACCGCGACTGCTGAAAGCGATACAGGTAATCGCGGCTGAGCGAACTCTGATCCCGATCCAGAGCTGCATAAGGGATGTTCTCAACGTCGAGCACCAGCCCGTAGCCGAAGACGAGCATCCAGAGGATCGGCAGCAAAAAGGCCAGCGAGAAGAACATCCGGTCCCTGACCGTCTCGCGCCATTCTTTTGAGGCCACTGCCGCGATACGCCGGAGATTCATGCCGCCGCTCTGTCCTGCTGCTCCAAGGCCATGACTTTGTATACGAACACGTCTTCCAAGCTGAGAGGACGCATGGTGACCGATGTGACCTTCACGCCGCTGGATTCGAGCGCCCCGCAAGCACCGTTTCTGTCGCGTACCGGATCTCGACAGAACAGATGAATGCGCGTCCCGTACAGAGCGGCATCGGCAAAGCCTGCCCGTCGCAATTCCCACACAGCCTTGCCCGGGTCATCGGCGACGACCTCGAAGAGGTAGCCGGCCTCTTTCTCCACACTTCGCTTCATGTCGGCGGGGGAACCATCCGCCACGATTCGGCCCGCATACATCAGCGCCAGGTGATCGCAGTGTTCGGCTTCGCTCATGTAATGGGTGGTCACAAGGATCGCGACTCCTTCCTCCCCTGCCAGCTTCGACAGGATGTCCCAGAAGTGCCGACGGCCGATGGGATCGACGCCGGAGGTCGGTTCATCCAGGAATAGGACGCGCGGCTGATGCACCAGCGCGCAACCAAGGGCCAACCGCTGGCGGACACCCATCGGCAAGCGACCGGTGAGGTTCGACTCGTACCCCCTTAAGCCGGCCATTGACATGACCCAATTCTGTCGTTGGTCTGTCGTTCTCCTATCGAGTCCATAGATCCCGGCAAACAGACGAACGTTCTCTACGACCGTCAGATCCAGATAGAGGGAGAAAGCTTGGGACATGTAGCCGATTCGTTCCTTGATGAGGCTGCCCGCGGTCTTTATCTCCGCCCCTGCCACCCACCCTTCTCCACCGGTCGGCGGCAAGATGCCGTTCAACATTTTAATGACCGTCGTCTTGCCTGCCCCGTTGGCACCCAACAGTCCGAAGATCTCACCTTGTTTGACCTGAAAGGTCACATGATCGACGGCCCGGAACGCCCCGAAATCGCGCACGAGTTTGCGAGCCTCGATCGCGAGCCCCTGGTTCTCAGCCCGTTTCGCCACAGAAGGAATGGCCGTTCCCTGTGTGTTCTCAGCCTGTCGGAGGAGGAGGGAGACGAAAACATCCTCCAATTCAGGATCATCCACCCGCACTTGATCGGGCTTGATGTCGCCGAGGCTTGTCTCAACATGCTGCACGGCCTGTGCGTGGTCGAGGTCTGCGGTAAACACATGGAGCCTTGAACCCAACGCCTCCACCTGTTGGTACGTTTCCTTGAGCCGAGCGATTGCATCCGGCTGCGGTGTGGCTTCGAAGGTCACCATCGACCCGGGAACCAGAGCGCGTATTTCCGCAGGAGTCCCGGATACCATCACCCTTCCACCTGAAAAAAACGAGAGCCGGTGAAACCGAGCCGCCTCATCCATGTAAGCCGTGGAGACCAGGGCGGTCATTCCTTTCTCCCGGAGCAACTCCCCCAGAATGGCCCAAAATTCCCGGCGCGACACAGGATCCACCCCGGTCGTCGGCTCATCGAGAATTGCCAGCTCCGGTTCATGGATAAGGGTGCAGATCAGTCCCAGCTTCTGCTTCATACCGCCGGACAGATTCTTCATCGCCCGATCGCGGAATTTGTCGAGGCGGGTCATGGCCAGCAGCCTGGTCTTCCGCTCAATGAGGTCACGCTCCGGCACAAGCCTGAGTCGCGCAAAGAAGTCGATGTTCTCCTCGACGGAGAGATCGGGGTACAAATTCAACCCCAGACCTTGCGGCAGAAAGCCGATTCGTTGCTTCACCCGCTCCGCGGCTCGTTCCGAATCGACCAACGTCCCGAATACTTCGACCGTGCCTTCATCATAGGTCAGCACACCGGCAATCGCTTTCATGAGGCTGCTCTTCCCTGAGCCATCCGGCCCGATCAACCCGTAGATCTCGCCTTTCCTGATTTCAAGGTCGACTCCGCCGACCGCCGTCTGCTTCTTGTAGCGCTTCACAAATCCGGACACGCGCACGACGTTGTCCAAGTGCTGACATCCGAGTGCTAAGTGCTGAGACGAATGTTCTATTCCCATTTCTTTCTCTCCCCCTTAGGGCGAGTGGAGGGGCTTTTACTGCTCGCATTGAGCGCGCACAAAGGTCCCCTGCTCGCCCTAACCCCTCGGCTTCACCCACGCCACATCCTCTTTCCATCGAATGATGGCGTCGGCCGGCAATCCCGGCGTGAGCCGATGCTCCGGATTCTCGGCAAGGTACAGCCGCACGGCATAAATGAGTTTCACCCGTTCGTCGCGCGTTTGTACTTCTTTCGGCGTGAACTCAGCTTTTGATGAGATGTACTTCACGGTCGCATCGTACGGCCGTTCCGGAAATGCATCGGTGTAGATCCGCGCCGGCAAACCGTGGCGGAGTTTCCCGATCTGGACCTCAGGAACGAACACTTGAAGATAGAGCCGATCGAGGTCGACGAGTTCGAGCAGCGGCGTCCCGGCCGACACCACTTCACCGACGTTGATCATGCGGGTGGTAATCGTCCCGCTCGTCGGAGCCGTGATGGTAAGGTCGCTCAGAATACTCTCGGCTTCGGCCAAGGCTGCCTCGGCTTGGTCGCGCTGTTGCTCCAGGGCTGCGACCTCCTTTTCTTTCGTCTGGATGCGCCTCCAGCCCAATTCCGCTTGCGAGAGTTCTTTGCGAGTCTGGGCTACGGAGCCTTTCGCGGAGATTTGGTCGCTGGCCGCGGCCCTCCATCTGGCTTCGGTCTGCTCGACCAATTGGTGCGAGACCGCCTGCTCCGGCAAGAGGGCCCGTATGCGCGCAAGATCCCGTCGAGCCTCCTGCTCGACCGCGTTGGTCTTCTCCAACGCGGCGACGACGCTGTCGACTTTCGCCTGAGCGGCTTCGATCGCGAGCGGCACCTCAAGATTGAGCACGGCCAACATTGAGTGCGCCGCCTCCACCTGTGCGCCCAGCATCTCCACCAGCCGTCGCGCCTGTTCAACTCTGGCGCGCGTCTGCACATCGTCCAATTGAACCAATTTCTGGTCTTTGATCACGGTATCGCCTTCGCGCGCCGGCAACTCCACCACCCTGCCCGGAAACTTGCTCGCGATCGTCACATGGTCGCCTTCGATGCGGCCGTTGGCCTGTATGAGCCCCTCCGGTAACCCTGCGTTCCAGAAGAGTTGGCTCACTGTCGTATAACCAATAAGCAGCCCCGCAGCTCCGGCGATGGCCGCGAAGATAGAGGTCCGGGTCGTCATATCATCGTTCCACACTCCTCTGGGGTTCCGTCGTGGCCGGTGCCATCATGGCCCAGGCATCTACTATCACATCAAGAGTCATATCCCGAGGGCCTGAACTGCAAAGAAGAAGCCTCTGACTAGAAGTCGTTTCAGAACGCCGTCATCTGGTTCGATGGCTCACCGAACGGATAAATGGAATAGTTTCAGAAGCATATCCGCCCCCCTTAAGCGCGCCGAAGGCGTAAATCGGAGGGTTTTGTGACTTTCTAGTTTTTCATTCAGAATCCACAGGCGTGATGATCTAGACAGTGTAGAATCCAGTGCTGAGGATATTTGCGACAGAAGGAAATCACCAATGTCGCGCAATGCGACATGACAGAGTGGGATATGGAAAGCTTTGTGGATCAGAGGCGGGCGGCGCGCGCCGCCCTCGCCATATCCACGAGAGTGTGCGCAATCACCGATGGATATCGGATCACGCGTCGCTGCGCTTGTCGACCGCCTGATAAATCGCTTGAGGCAAGTGTTGAAATGCCGTGTCCTTTTCGAGCAACAGGCAGGCACCGGCATTCAATAAGGCCTCTCCATTGCCGTTTCCGGCGTAAAACGAAAGACCAATGATAGGCAGATGCGGATGTTTTCGCATGATGGAGCCTGTCGCTTCGATGCCGTTCATTTTCGGCATGTTGATGTCCATGACCACGACGTCGGGCTTCAGCAGGTCGGTCAGTTTCACCGCTTCCTCCCCGTCCGTTGCCTCACCCACCAATTCAATGTCGATATGATGGCTGAGATACTTACGTAACCCTTGCCGGACGAGGAAGTGGTCGTCCACCAGCAGCACACGAATGCACTTCGTCTCCTGTCGGTCGTGTTGGGAATTCTGAGCGTGAGAAACCATACAGATCGACATACGCACTCCTGTTCGGTTTCAAGTTCTGAAACTCTCTCGGTTCTCGCTAGAGAACGGACGAACTCGAGTTCGCCTCCACACGACGCATCTGCACCCGGTAAGTCCTGTCGGATTCCATCGTCAGCAGGACTTCCCCCCTTCTGCTCAAGTCATCGATAGCGAGAAACATCTGATTCCATGTCAATTCAGGACAGAGATCCATCATCGCTTCCAGCGGACAATCCGTACCAACTTGCTCCAATGTGGTTTTGACCCGATTACTGAGCGTTGTTGTGTCCATGGATGTCCCTCCTTTGTTTTTTGGCAGTTAGAGCCTAGAAAAAAGAGGACTCCTGATGAACTAGTTAATGTCCTAGGTCTCGATACGGAACGTTCCCGGGAACATGGACAGCCTATCCGCTCTTTTCGTAATTCCACCTGTCGTTGGACCGGACGGAATGCGATAAAAGGACGACCTTGCTTCGAACAACATATGGCATGTGCAATAGATATACCTTTGATGCATCATCGGTCTGATCGATCATAAAGGTAACTTATTTAGACATTTAGTCTTTGACCCAGCTTTGTGAGACACCGAAGCTAATGTACTAGCGTATCGGTGGGGATACAGCTTATCTAAATCGATACAGATGGCCACATAATCATAATCGATCCGGGGAAATGAATAAGTATACTAGGATTCCCGCCAGTAGACGTGACGGGACCAAGACCAGATAATGCGAACGATTAGCCAGCCGGTTTTCATAACTTATTGTTTCATTTGGAGGCATTTTATGCGGAACACAATGGCGATGATGGGCGCGATGATCACGATGATGTTGGGTCTTCTGCTGAGCGGTCCGGTCCACGCTGCTGATCAACCCGGACAGAATCCTACAGGCGTGGACGGAACCACGGGGCCGGACGGGGTGATCGGTATTTCCCTTCATATCGGGGCAGAGCGCGTCGGAGATCCGGCGTCACTGTACGTCGGAAGAGTGTATCGTGAAGGACCGGCTCATAAGGCCGGGCTTCGGCACGGAGACGAGTTGATCAGCGTCGATGGTTCGGCGGTCTCGGGAAAGACTTACGAACAGGTTGTGAAGATGGTTCGTGGAGAAGCCGGGAGCGCAGTAAAGCTGCAGATCAAGCGCGAAGGTGAGGGAAGCCCCCGAGAGATCTCCGTCACACGAGTCGCCGGCGACAACCTGGCGAAGAAGCCGGCGGAGCACGATACCTATAAGGAGAAGCCAAAACCCTAGAATCAGGATTTGCCAACAGCCTTCCGGATACCTTCCAGTCTCGTGACGGTTGAGTCTAAGCCCCTGGATGCTCATGGGACACCGCTCACTCACGGCCGAAACTCGCTGCATTAGCTCGCGCCCTGGCGGGTGTGTGCAACGTGCCGCCTCCTAGTCGCGCGGCTTAAACTCCGCCTTCCACAATGGGAAAAGTTCGATCATCATTCAAGCGTCTTTATGCTTGAGATGCATTATGCTATCTTGCCTCCCGTAAAGACCGCATGCCCGACGGCAACCGACGCTCTGTACGGGGAAGCGAGATCTGTTGTTACGGCCACCATTCGGGAGGGGAGCTTTATGAGGCAGTCCCTTAAGATGCTGGGTTTTGTCATCTGCTTGAAGCTGGCCGCCGCCTCCCTGACGGCGTCGGCAGCCGAGACCGGCGAGGAAGACTTTGCCAAAGGAGAGTCTCTATTGAAGAAGAAACAGTATGTGGAGGCACGGGCCGCTTTAGAATCCGGCATCACGAAGAACTCCTCCAACGTGCGGGCTCATTTCAACTTGGCGGAGGCCTGTCGAGCTCTGTCGGCCTGGGCTTGTGCGGAAGAACATTACGAGGCCGCGTTGCATCTGGACGCGAAATCCAGGACAGCGGGAACCAAGGAACTACGGTTGCGTAAAATGGAGGTGTGGCGGTCGCTAGAGGAAGTGACGGCGTGGCGGTTGCTGGAGGAGGCGAAGAGCTTGATCGGCGATGGGCAGGCTCATGTCGACCAGATAACCAAGGCGGAAGAGGCTCTGGACGGCGCGAATGAGCTGGGCCTCAATAATGAGCAGCAGATCGTCTATCAACAGTTGGCAGCGAAACTTCCCGGGCGGCGTCCGACCACCCCGCTGGATGATCTCAAACCGGGCGACCAGCCGATGGCGCTGGTGCCGGCGGGAGAGTTCACCATGGGAAGCACCATGAGCCCCGACGAAATGCCGGTGCATCGCGTCTACCTCAATGCGTTCTACATGGACAAGTACCACGTGACGGTGGGTGAATATGCCAAGTATCTGGAGGCGACCGACAAGGAGGCGCCGCCGGAGTGGGACATCATGAACCAGCCTCGGCATCAGAAACGCCCCGTCGTCAATGTCAGTTGGTTTGATGCCGTCACGTATTGCAAATGGGCCGGCAAGCGTCTGCCCACCGAGGCGGAATGGGAAAAGGCGGCGCGAGGGACGGATGGCCGCCTCTACCCATGGGGCAATGAGGCTCCCACCAGACTCCACGCGAATTTCGGCAAGAAGCAATGGGCGAACCATATGGCGTTGGTTCCGGTGGGGATGTTTGAAATGGGCAAGAGCCCCTACGGTATCTACGACATGGCGGGCAATGCTTGGGAATGGGTCAACGACTGGTATGACCATGACTACTACAAGAAGAGCCCGACCAAAAATCCTCAAGGGCCGACCACCGGCAAGTCTAAAGTAGTCCGCGGCGGCAACTGGCGCTACATTCAGGAATTTCTCCGTTCGTCCTTTCGCTTCAATGCCGAGCCGTCCAGTCGGAAGTTCGGCTATGGGTTCCGTTGCGCAAAGACCCCTTAGCAGTTGGTTAATCGGCAGCGAATGATATTACGTCCCTCTTACGGCTTCGGATCATTCGAGACCAAGGCCGAGAGAGCCTCCACACCTGAATGTTGACCGTCAGGGATGTCCTCCCGGTTTTCTGGTTTCGTTTCGACCTGTCTCAACTCCACCGGTCTTTCTGCGGCATAGTAGTACAGCACCGGGATCACGACGAGAGTCAGCAACGTCGAAGCCCCGACACCGAAGAGCAACGAAAAAGCCGATCAAGGACGATGATATCGACAAGGAACGGCATATCAGGCGCGGGAAGATCCGCTTTGTGCCGGCGCACGCGCAAGCCCAGCGGTTGATCGACAGCTACCTTGCTTATGGGATGGCTTGGTGGGGCTTCAGGCAGGAACGGGTGCTTCTAACTATCTATTCAGCTATTCAGTCAGCACTTCGTGTGCAAAGGATCAGGACTTGGAACATTTCCTGCCGGCCGGAGCGTAGTAAGGACCGTCCCTCATAGCTTGACTCAGTCATGGGTACTTCCTCAGGAAAAGTGGCGGGCCGATCTTTCCACTGTCGCAAAAGACCTAGCCCGCCGATACCGCGATCTATCGCTTTGATGTCTTCTTCTGTCCTGAAAGCTTGCTGATCATCGTTTCCCGGCGCTTCATTACCGCCGTCTCCAGGTTTTCCCAGTCGATGTCGCTCTCTTGCGCCTTGGGCAACATCTCCCCTTCTTCTTCCTCGATATGGTGCTTCACGAGCTCACCCAAGACTTTGAACTTCGCCTGGAACACTTCATCCTTGGGTTTAAGCCTCTTGAGCTCCTTGATGAGGACATGAACCAGATGATGCTCCTCCACCGCCTCGTTCATCATCTCGTCCTCGTCGATTTCTTTTCGGATCGCCGGGTAAATCAGCTTTTCCTCCAAATCGGCGTGGACCTCCAGCGCCATGATCGTCGTGGCGGCGATCTCTGCTTGCTCTCTCCCTTCGGCTGATTCGAAATCTTCGAAGAGGCCTTTCACCTTCTCGTGGTCTTCTTTCAACATCTCAATGACACTGGACCCTACTGTTGCCATAGCCGCCATAAGAAACCTCCTTGTGGATATTGGGTAGGATGACTCAGGATCTAACCTCGTACGTCATATCGACAAGCGGGGGTGGCAATCCACTAGGACTCTCCCTTGGCAGGAAAGGGAGATGAGGCTGTATTCCTGTGATCACCCGCTTCCTCGCGCTCCATGGCAATGGCGCTGATGTGACCTGTCTCTTCAAGCGTGGCTATTCGTATCCCTTCCGGAGAGGAATAGCCGAGCTTCCGCAATCCGGCGAGCAGTTCTTCATAGGAGAGCCCCTCGCTTTCCAGCGCTTGGTAATCCACGCGGGCATTCTGGATTAGAGGACGGGGGCAGCTGCGCACGAGTCGACGAATGCGGCTTGAACGGGCGCACACCAGGGCGAGGAGCTGGTGCGCACAGAAGACCGTGGCAATGAACACGAGCGCGTTAAGGACTCCCTCGCGGAGCGCTGTTGTCTGCAGCACGACGCTGATGGTGATGAGGATGACCAGATCGAAAGTCGTGGTCTGCCCCGCCAGCCGTTTGCCCGCGAGCCGCATGATCACCACGAGGATCGCATAATAGGCAACGGCGAGCCCCACTTGTATGAAAATGTCCTGGGCCAGGCTACCATTCATGACGTCTGACAGCAGCAGATCACGGGATGTCCATCAACTTCTCAGCCCTTCATGGCTTCCTGAATGGCGTCATACAGCAGTTCGGGTGCCGCTTCCTTCGGGATCAGTCGTACGGCACCGGCTCGCTTCATGGTCTGCTGATTCTCCGTGCTCGCATTCACCGACAGCCCGATGACGAGGGTCTCCGGATAGCGCAACTTAATTTGTCCCGTTGCCTCCACACCGTTCATCTGCGGCATGTTGATATCCATCAGGACAATGTGAGGTCGAAGTCGTTCCACCAGGAGCATCGCCTCGATGCCATTACCGGCTTCTCCGACGATTTGAATATCTGCATGGTGTTCCAATATCGACCGAATCCCCTTACGGACGGGGATATGGTCATCCACAATCAGGACCTGCAACGCCCGTTCATCCTCCATATACCCTATACCCTGATACCCTGCTTCCTGGCGTTGCCACGGCAGGCCCACATCGGTGATCCAAATACATACGACAATGCCCTGTGATTCTGCTCGTGGCGGCTTCACGAGCGGGTTCCGGGCTTCATCTGAGATAAGATGAACGCGAAGGATTGCCTACTAGGGACATCTCCAAGGTTATCCGCCGCACACTAGGGGGAATACGCCCTCGTAGATATAC
The DNA here is from genome assembly GCA_964465695.1 of uncultured Nitrospira sp. Classification (GTDB taxonomy): domain Bacteria; phylum Nitrospirota; class Nitrospiria; order Nitrospirales; family Nitrospiraceae; genus Nitrospira_D. Next base: position 24,773 of record CAYXKP010000001.1, on the reverse strand, counting down.
CGGGGTGTTGCAAACGGAGTACGGGCTAAGTCGTAGAAGGTCCACTCTGAGCAGGAATCACCCCTTGGGCTCGTGCGGCTCGCAGCTTCTTAAGTACAGTGACAATTGCGTGACAGTCCGCTAGTGCACCAGTGGAATCTCTTCACAGCGCGTGGTGTAGCGTGGGCTGCGGAAAGCCGCTCGCATGGCCCACTGCGGTTGTGGGCCGCCCAGGTTGCCGAAATGGATGGTGCGAGCTCCATACCCGGAATTGATGGCGTCGAGTGCCTTCATCAGGCGGGACTCCCTGTGCCGATCCGGGTCATCAAATAGATCATGCGCCTCCCTTGAGGCGGAGCCAGATCGGTCAGCATGACGCCGCATTTCTGGTAGCCGTGGCCGTGCCGGTAAATCTTCTCCAGGATTGAGGGGGCTGCCTCTATAAGATCCGGCGTGTAGTCGATCGGGAACAGCAGCTTCCCTTGTCATTGAATTCGAATAGAACGGTCGGTCTTTCGCAAACGGGCTGGTCATCAGAAATACGGTCAGGCGGTTGGCCTGGAGATTCTGACGGCGCAATTTTTCGCCTGCCCGTCCCACGAACTGTAGCAGTGCCTGCCGGATTGCTTCTCGGTCGGTGAGCTGCCTGCCGAACGACCGCCAGGCCAAGGCACGATTCGCCATTGAGTTCTGACACAATCCGCTCTCCCACAACCGTCATCCGGCTGCGGATTACCTTTGGGTCGGCGCGTTTGAGATCGAGGCGACAGAGAGAAACAGCGGCCGGGAAAACGGTTTCGCCGGGTCAGGACGATGGAGGGATGCAACAGTTGCCATGACTTCACGCGCGCGGCCCCCCGTTTATTGCCATAGCTAACTATCTCTAGGACTTTCCCCAGTTGAAGGTTCGACGCTCCCACGCGACACTAACTGAAAATGAAAGGAGGGACAGTATGAAAATAAGATTTATATCGATGCTCGTGGTGGGACTACTGGGTTCAGGAATCGGTGTGACCTATGCCACGGATGCGATGACTGAGAAAGAAGCCAGCCCGACCATCAAGGAGCGCCTGACGAAAGACACCATCAAGGGCACCTTGATGAATATTGAGGGGGAGTATTACTCCATAAAGGACGACGACGGAAAACAGCATAGGATTCATGTTGATAAGAGCACCAAGCTGGATAAGGTGTTGCCGGGCGACATGGTGAAAGCCTATGTGACGGACCAGGGCCATACGACGACGTTGCAGCGTGATAAGTGAAGCGGTGTGATGAATGCTGATTGATGGGAGGAGCTGTGGCACGCTATGCAATGCGGGCCACAGTCGTCCAGGAGGCAACCATGGCTGAGAAGAAATGCGCCCATCCTCGATGTCGATGTTCCGCTCCAGCGGGACAAGAATTCTGCTCTGACGAATGCCGCGCCGCCGATAGGCTGGGAAATGCTTGCCTCTGCAAACATCCGGGCTGTCCCAGATAACGGCTGGCGCCTATGCAATCAACAGAAAAGGAGGGGCCGACATGAGAACCATTTCAAGTGCGTTGATGATTTCGGCGGTGCTGTGGGCATGGGGCCTGCCCTCTGTTCCGGCGCAGGCGGGAGAGCAGCGGGCAAAGCAGGGCAGTTCTCACCAAGAGGGCAATAAAGAGACACGGGACGCGAGGGACGACAAGGAAGTTACTGCCCAGGACAAAAGCACCAAACCGTCACGGGATACGTCCGGCCTCAAGGACACTGCTCATCAGCAGGAAGTGTCAAAACATCAGGACAGTGGGGATTCCCGCGATGCCCGGGATGAGAAAGAAGCGGGCGGCGGCAGCCACAAGTAACCTCAATATAAATCTCACACAATATAAAATAAAACTTCTCACACGCGGGGAGGCGAACCCTCCCCATCCCTCCCAACCTAGCTACTCCATCGTGTGCGGCAGGTAGGGTTAAACGGTCAGCTACACGTGGACTGCTTCGTAAAACGCTTCACTTGAACATCGCGTTCATGCTGCCGGACAAAAGCGACACGTTCTAACGTGGTACGTTTCCTTCGGAAGGGCCCGCAAGGCTCGCCAGGGTCTCGGTGGCGTTCAGCAGGCGGTAACTTCGCCGGGCCATTTACCCATGCTTGATGAGTTGGCCGGCGTGGTCGTGCTCGGCGGAAGCGGCCGGTCTTCACTGGGGAAGAGATCCGACTATTTTTAACAGATTGCACTCACACCGCTGCGATTGTCCTGAGGTTTATGGAGAAGCGCGCTGCTACAGATCGACCCGCAGGCCTCCCAGGATAAGCAGCGGTTGGCCCAAGGTTTTGATGCCTCCCGTCTGCGTGGCGATGTAGTGACGGTCGGTGAGGTTCTCGCCGTTGATAAAGAGCTCGGCCCATGAGGCGATGCGTTTGCGCAGCGACGCATCGAGGACGATGAAATCCGCGATCGGTTGTCGATTCAGATCATCGGCAAACTGACGGGACAAGTACCGGGCTTGAAGCGTCAGCTGCGCCGTATCCGGCCGTCCGACGGTGACCGCCGCCGTGACTTGGTGCCGGGAGACATTCGGAATACGCAGGCCCTCGCGTGACGGATTGCCCGGGAAACTCGTGATGATCGAATCCACGAACGAATAACCGACAGCCATGGACAGTCGCTCGTCCGGTCGGCTCCGCAGCTCGACGTCCGTCCCGATGGACCGACCTTCTCCGATATTCTGCCTCATCGCAGATGTGAACCCTTGGGTCACGAACAGGATTTGATCCTTGATGACGTCGTAATGGCCGGTTGCGCGGAAGTCGAGAAGACCGCGTGGCAGCAGTTCCAGCTCGACCTTCATGTCGCCGCCGGTAAGCCGCTCCGGCTCCAGGCGCTCGTTCCTCAAAAACGCAAACCCCGAGGAACTGAAGTCCCGGTACAATTCATTCAGGGTCGGCGCGCGAAACGCTTGGTACACTGACGCTCCGACACGCACGCGCTCATGGATCCGATACAGCAGGCTGAACTTCGGATTGATGATGCTGGCGACGTTATCCTGCGTTTCTGCGGTTGTTCCCGGTCCTGCGGTACGCGATCCACCAAAGTTTTTCCACCAATCCCAGCGCGCGCCGGCCGTGAGCACCAAGGCATCGATGGGCTCGACAATCCATTCGCCGAATGTGCCTATGCCGACTTGTTTGCCTCGCGTCACTGACCGCGTCTGAGAGGAGACGAGCAGTTCCTCCGATTGGGCGAGGATCGCACGGGCATCGCCGCCGATCACTATTCGTGAGAACGAAAGGAACGGGGCGCTCCATTGCGCCATGCCGCCCACATCGTTGGAAGGAATCGTCTGCACACGATCGAGTTGATCGAATTGGCGAAGAAACGGCGAGGGCAAGACCAAGCCGCTTTGATTACGGAACGTTTGCCATTGAGCATAGGTCTTGGCTTCCCAGGTGCCCCATATCCCCTGATCCCCCTTCAACCCGAGCGACACTGTGCCGATGACGCGGGTGCCGTGACTGGACGCAGTCCCGAAAGACCGGTCTTCCGTGTAGTACGTGCCCGATATGGTCGCGGTCGTCGTCGAGGTCAGCGCATGAGAGACCCTCCCGGTAAATTGATGGTGTTCCGACCCGACCGGTACATCGGCGGGGCCCCGTTGGTACGACGGAACCGTCAGGAATCCATCCGCATCGAAACGACGGTAGCCGAGCGTCCATCCCGTTCGGTCGTTTCCATAGTGCGCGCGGATCGACTGGATGTTCGTCCCAAACGACCCTCCGCTCAGGTCACTGCTCATGCCGGTCTTGGGTCGCTCGGACTGCGAGATGATGTTGATGACTCCGCCCATCGCCCAGGTACCGTAGAGGTTGGATCCTCCACCGGGGATTACTTCGACGCGCTCGATTCGATCCGGCACCAACCCCCAGTTGATCCAACCGCCGAAGCCGTCGTTCAACAGCACCCCGTCCAGCAACACGAGCGCACGCCTGGTTCCCAAGCCGCGGACGCTGACGAATTGAGCGGTGGGATGGTTGTACCGACTGCCGAGGAGACCGGGCTGGACGCTCGGCACGTAGCGCAAGAGGTCGTCGATTTGTGCTCCGCTATGAAAAGGAGTCCGGCGGATGTCGTCTTGCGTCAAGACGGTCGCAGCGGCGGCGATCCTCGAAGGAGCCGTCGGGATTCTGGTCGCGGCCACGACGACCTCCTGCGCGACCACCGTGTCGTCCTCGCCGTACGATCGATGAGGCGTCATGATACAGCACGAACCGAGCATGACCAGCACGGCGGCATATCGATGGAGTCGCCGCTCGAAGGACGCGTCCATCACTCGGCAGGAAATAACGAACGGGAGAAGGTATGGGGGTTACCCATGGCGGCGGAGCGCTTTCAGGTAGGAGATGAGAGAATCCAATTCCGTCTCGCTGATTTCATTCTCGTAAAATGCCGGCATGGCCCCGAACCCATGCCTGACTTGCATGCGAACGGCAAAGGCCGGGAGCGGCTTGTTGTTGATGGCGGGACCGAGACCTGCTTCTCCCCCGGGATGGCACTGGTGACAATGAATCATGAATATGTTCCGGCCTTCTGCGAGGCCGGCCGAGGACAGCGGCATAGAGCCGACGATGGGCTCACTGCGGCGCGCGGAGCAGCTCAGTGTGAATGCGGCGATCATGACGACGCTGAGCCATAGGGTGGGTCGCATCATAAACCTTCAAGGGGCCGTGCTCGACCGTGTAATTTTCCAGAGTGCCCCGGTGCCGCGACGGGGCTCCGACGTCGGCTTGTTTTGGGCCCAGGGTAACCGTACCTTGCCTCCTTGCCCCACGGTCATGACGCCGAAATCGACGACATACAACGCCGAGCCGTCCGGAGAAAAACGTGCGGCGACTGGCCGCTCCAACCCACCCCCGCCGATTTTGGAGGCTGGTCCGTTGATCCGGCCACGATTGACCGCAAAGTCCTCTACTATCCCGCTCTCCACGTTCACTCGCACCACTTTGAAGCCGACCGGAGCCAGCACTTTGCCGACCGCCGGAGACAGGTCTCCGAATTGTGCGATAAACGCCTCCCCGACGTAGCCGAACAGCGGGCTCCTGGAAAAATCGAACATGTTGGAAGAGGAGTGCACTCCCAACACGGCAACGGGTTTGGACGGTTGATTGGGATGCTCCGCCAAGAGCAAGGGCGGCTGCGGCTTGCCCGGCGGGATGAAATGATCGTGATGGTCGAGCGGCAACCGGCCGTGGAAATCCGGCCATCCGTACCAGGTGTCCTGGTGAACCAGCCAGAGGAGATCGCCCGCCCCATGCACCGGGCGGCTCCCACGGTCGTCGTAGCTGTTATCGGTCACATACAGGTGCTTGTCTGGGGAAAAGGCCAGCCCAAAGGGATTGCGGAACCCCCACGCGACCAATAGAGGCGCGCCGCCGCCGATCGGCATCTTGAAAATTGCGCCGTTGCACGGAATACGGCCGGGAATCACTTGCCGCGACTGTGTGGTGGTGCCGAAAGGAACAAAGGCCCCCGTCACGGCTTCATCGTCCGCCTGGGGGGTGAACGGATTCATCGAGGTAAAGTTGACGCCCCGCAACGTCACATCACGGCAGGGGATATCGTGCGCATGGGGATTGCGCTGCAACCATCCATACCGATAGTTGTCTTCCCCTACCACGCCGCTGTTCGTGAACGTGCCGATGCCGAAGTAGAGCCGGCCATCAGGCCCAATGACCGGGCCATTCACGTGGTGATCACCGAAGCTGGGCAAGTCATCGACGATCGGCCTGATGTTGCCGTCTCGTTCCACGCGCAGCACGCGTCCACCACGGTGAGTACCGCCCTCGGCGATGTAGAACGATCCCTCCAAGTAGGTCACGCCGGTCCAGGGCCCATTGTTTTCGCCGACCGCTATCACCGTCCGCCTATCCTGCCGATCGATGCGCAACAGCCTTGGCGTATCCCACACTTCCCCGTAGGAGTAACCTGATTCAGTGACGTAAGGAGTGCCCTCGCCGTCGAACGTCACACCCGTCGGAAAGGTCAGCCCCGAGGCGACCAGTTCGATGCGATAGGGAGGAGGGAGCGCAATATCCTCGACGTTGAAGGTCCGCGGGCCTTGGAAGTGCGTTTGGCTGCCGCCGTCGGAAGGAGAGAGCTTAAAACATCCGGCGATCAAAAGAACCAAGACGAGGAAGAAGCGCATGGGCACCGAGAATCGGCCTGAATAAGCATAAACGCAGCTAGGGGATATCCTAGGTGGCGCTACCATACGTTAACGGAATACCGTTTCTCGCTGTGTTCGAAAAGCCAGTTTGCACCGTCCGTCCGATGCAGAGGAGCGGGCTCGTGTCGATTCAGGCGCTCATCGTCGATCGCGACGTGACGGCACAGCGACCGTCATCCCGCCGTTTTGCTCTTCTTCACCGCCTCCGTGATGGTATCGTGGAGTTGCTCCACCGCCGCCTCCTTGGTCAAAAGCGTGACCGCTCCGGCTCGCTGCATCGCGGCGCTGTTGTCTCCTCCGCTGTTCACGGAGATGCCGATGATGGCGGTCTCCGGCCACCGAGCCTTGATGCGCGTCGTGGCCTCGATCCCGTTCATGTTCGGCATGTTGATGTCCATCACCACCACCCGAGGCCGGAGTTCCTCCACGAGTTTCACCGCTTCTATTCCATCGCGGGCCTCTCCGACGACCTGCATATCCGCATAGGCATCCAGTACTGATCGCAATCCCTGCCGCACCATCGCATGGTCGTCGACAAGCAGCACGCGGATGAACGATGAATGGACGGTGGAGAGCGGCGACTTGCCTGAAACCGCTGCCCCTCTTCTACGTTCATGCTCCCCTATCCACGGTTCTTTCGCCGCCGATGGCTTGGCTGCCAACGGCAAGAGCAGGGTCGCGGTTGTCCCCCGGCCCGGCGAGGATTCGATGTGGAATGAGCCTCCAAGGGCCCGCATGCGCTCGCGGATGCTGAAGAGTCCGAACTTCGAGGCGGTTGTGCCGCCGGAAGCTCCGGGCGTCGCTATCGCCGCGGCGGCAAGATCGAAGCCCGCTCCGTCATCGCCTACGACGATTCTGACGTTCCCGTCGCCGCGCTCCATGGTGACTCTCGCGTTTCCGGTCCCGGCGTGTTTGGATGAGTTGATGAGCAGCTCCCGGACGCATTGAAAGAGCAACACCGCCTGATCTTCCGGCAACCGCAAGTCATCCCCGTCAGGCACGGTCACGGCGACGGACATCTCGTGCTTCTTCATGTACTCGGCGAGCCATTTCAATCCGGCGGCGAGGCCATGATCGCGCAGCACCGGCGGGCTCAATTCGGCCACGAGGGTTCTGGTATACTGCAGCGCGTCGGATAAGACGGCGTCCGTTTCCTCGATGATCTTGGCCAGCGCCGGCATCTCGGCCGCAAACCGCTTACTCTGCCCCATTTTCAATTTTCCAAGCACCAGCGTCTGTTGCAGGTGATCGTGCAATTCGGTCGCCAGCTTCCTGCGCTCCCGTTGTTCCGTCAGATTCAATTCGGTCGCCAGACCACGCAGTTCGTCGCGGGATTGCACGAGTTCGTGTGTCCGCTCTTCCACGAGTTGTTCCAGCTTGTCGGTCAAAACCTGCAACCGCTCCTGGCTGGCCTTCAATTGCTGTTCCATTCGGATGCGATCCGTAATATCGATCCCGATGCCTCCGATGAAGGGCGTCTCTCCGCAGTCCGTATGAATGGGAAACTTCGCCACAAGAGAAAAATGGACGCCGTCCGGATGTTCCAAGGTTTCCACCGTATGGATGCCGCTCGCCCGGGCCACGGCTTCTTGGTCATGCCGGATGAACTGTTCGGCCGTCTCAGCAGAAAATACCTCTCTATCGGTCTTGCCGTACAGATCCTGCGTGCTTCTGCGGAACACCCGTTGGGCTGCTTCATTCACATAGCAATATCGGCCCTGCGCGTCTTTCAACCAAGCCAGACCCGGCAGGTTCTGCATGAACAGCGAGAAGCGCCGTTCGCTTGCCGTCAGCGCCTCTTCCGCCCGCTTGCGTTCGGTGATGTCTTGTGCGAGGACCAGAATGCCGACCACATCGCCGGCCTCGTTTTTCATCGGAACCTTGTCGGTCTGGACCCACCGTTGTTCGCCTCCCGGCAAGCGATACGGTTCAACGATGCCCAGCCGCGGTCTCCCGGTCCGCATGACGATGAGATCGTCCTGGTAATAGCGGTCCGCCTCTTCGGGATACAATTCAGCCGTATCGCGGCCTTCGATCTGATCCTTGGGCAGGTTGATGGAATCGGCCGCCATCCGGTTCACCCGAAGAATGTGATTCTGCGTGTCCTTGTACCAGATCATGACCGGTGCGCTGTCGAAGATCAGCTGCAATTCGTCTTGCAACCGGAGCCGGGCTTGTTCGGCGTCGCGCCGGACCCGTGCGAGATCAAGGCGCCCGGCCACGCGGGCCAATAATTCCTTGGCGCTGAACGGCTTGATCAGGTAGTCGTCCGCACCCCGTTCGAGGCCTTCGATGCGCGACTCCTCGCCTGCCCTCGCGGACAACAGAATGATTTGAATCGTGTTCGTTTCGGGACGGCTGCGCAGCGCTCGCAGCAAACCGAAGCCGTCCAATCGCGGCATCATGACGTCGGCGATCACCAGATCGGGGGGATGGATCATGATGCGTTGCAGCGCGGCTTCCCCGTCCACGACGCTCTCGACCTGATAAGACCGGGAGAGCAAGCGGCTCACGTATTCCCGCATGTCGGCGTTGTCATCGACGACTAAGATGCGGGGACGGGTAGTGCGGGAATCGGATTGGTCTATTCGGTCTGTCTGGTCTATTTGGTCTGTCCGGTCATCGGATAGACGAGCTAGACCGGAAAGATCTGATAGACCGTTCTGCGGCAACCAGCGCAACGCTTCTTCGACGAAGGCGGACGCACCGATAACCGCTGAGGCCGGCTTGGATGCTGGGCTGATGCGATCCGGATCGAGATGCGCGGTGCCGAGCGGTATGGTCACCGTGAATTCGCTTCCCTCGCCGTAGGTGCTGTCTGCGCGCACGACGCCGCCGTGGAGTTTCACGAGTTCCTGCACGAGGGCCAGACCGATGCCCGTGCCTTCATGAGTGCGCCCGCGACTGCCCTCGATGCGATGAAACCGCTCGAACATCCGCGGCAACTCGTCCGCCGGAATTCCGACACCGGTATCGCGGACCGTTAGGATCACGTGGCGAGATCGACCGCTCTCCTCTCTCAAACTGACTTCGATTTCACCCTCGAAGGTGAATTTGAACGCGTTCGAAACAAGATTGAGCACGATCTTCTCCCACATGTCGCGATCGACATACACCGGTTCGGACAACGGCGGGCAATCCACGACGAGTCGCAGACCGGCCCTTTCGCAGGCGGACCGGAAATTGCTGGCGAGCTCGGCGGTCACGGCCGACAAATCCGTCGCTTCATACGCCGCCCGCATGCGTCCGGCCTCGATACGGGAAAAGTCCAACAGACTGTTGACGAGCCGCAAGAGCCGCAAGCCGTTTCGGTTGACGAGCTCGAGTTGGCTTTTGGCGGCGGGCGGGAGATCGGTATGGCTCTTTGCCAGCAGCTCTTCCACCGGGCTCAGCATCAAGGTGAGCGGCGTGCGGAACTCATGACTCACGTTCGAGAAGAAGGCGGTCTTCGCCCGGTCCAGTTCGGCCAGCGCTTCGGCGCGTTCCTTCTCCTCCTCGTACGCCCGCGCATTGGTGATCGCGGTGGCGATATGCCCTCCGAGTAATTGGAGGAACGTCTCGTACTCAGCGTCCATCGCGCGACATGGATTGATCCCCACCAGCAACACACCGACCGAGCGATCGTGACCGGGCGTATTCAATGGAATCGCCACCGCACGGTCTGCGGACACCGGCCACGGCCCGCTCGGGAGCGGCCCTGCATGCTTCTGTGCGTCTTCCATCAGGATGGTTTCACCGGTTCTGAAGGCTTGGCGCAGCTTCGCCCAGAAATTTGTCTCGCTCGTGACGAGCGGAACGGTTCGTGCGGCCTCCTGCACGACAGACTCAAGCGGGGCCATGCCTCTACAGATCATTTGGGTTTCATCCTGCGAGGTCAAATACAGGAGCGCAAAGGGCACATCGGCCTGATTGGCGGTGAGGGTACGCAGTGCGTTGGAGATCGCATCTTCAACGGTTTTCGCCATCGCCGCCTGAGCGCCGAGATCTCGAAGCGTGCGAAGGCGCCGCTCTCCAAGGAAACGGGCGGTTGTTTCACTGACTGCTGAAAAGGCACCCCCGACACGGCCGTCGGCCAGATGGATGGGGCTATAGGAGTACGTGAAATACGCTTCTTCCAAATACCCGTTTCGGTCAACCATGAGCAATTGGTCGTCCTGCCACGTCGCTTGGCCCGTCTCCAGCACACTGCGCAACATCGGTCCGATGATGTGCCAAATTTCCGGCCACACATCCCGCCCCCGCTTTCCAACGGCCGGGTGTTTCGTCCGGCCCAGCACAGGGCGCCATGCATCGTTGTAGAGCATCAATTGCTCAGGCCCCCACCAGAGAACCATGGGAAAGCGTGAGTTCAAGCAAATACCGGCGGCAGTGATGAGGCTTTGAGGCCAGTCGGCGACCGAGCCGAACGGCGTCGCAGCCCAATCGGTTTGGCGCATAAGTGTCCGCATCTCACCGGGACCGGCGAAGAAGACGTTTGCCGAATCCATTTGGGATAACCCCGCCGACTCATCGGGCGCATGTTTCTTCATAGGGCTTCGGACATCGGTGTCTCGACGGACTCAGACATCGCGTGACTCAGCTCTACCTCATGCGCCGATTCATACAGGCTTTGGCCTTTGACGTTCCGTCCGTTCCAGGCTCCCTACCGAATCTTTGATCCTTCCATAGAGTTGTTCGACGGCCGCCTCTTTGGTCATGAGTCCGACCGCCCCCGCCCGTTTCATCGCCTCTTCGTTCTCTTTTGCGGCGTTCACCGAGATCCCGATCACCGTTGTGTCCGGATGACGCGTCTTGATCCGCGCCGTGGCCTCGATGCCGTCCATCATCGGCATGTTGATGTCCATCACTACCACCGCCGGCCGGAGGCGTTCCACCAGCCTGACCGCCTCTTCGCCGTTGCCGGCTTCGCCGACGAGTTGGATGTCGGGATAGGCGTCCAGTTCGGCCCGAAGTCCCTGCCGGACCATGACGTGATCGTCCACCAACAGCACGCTAATGCGTGGGGAGTGGGAAGCCGGCAGCGGGGAGTGAAAAAGTGTAGCCGTACCGCTGCCATGAAGTATGTGCTGCCCAGGCTCCACTGTCCCTTCTCCACTGCTCGCGAGCGGCAGGCGGAGCGTAGCCGTCATGCCCTGTCCCGGCGCGGATTGCACATGCAAGGAACCCCCGAGCGCCGTCATGCGCTCTTGAATGCTGTAGAGCCCGAATTTTGACGAGACGCCGCCGTTAGGAGTCTCAGCAGCAGCAGCAGCAGCAGCAGCAGCAGCAAGATCAAAGCCGACGCCGTCGTCGCGCACTTCGATGTGTAACTGCCCGTCGCGCTGTTCCATTCGGACGGTGGCTTGTCCGGTACCGGCATGTTTGGCCGAGTTGACCAACAGCTCACGCACGGATTGGAATAGGAGGAGGACTTGGTCTTCCGGCAACTTGGGTTCCTTTTCGTCCGGCAGCGTCACGGTAACGGTGAGATGATGCTTTTGCATGTAGGTGCCGAGCCACCGGAGCGCCGCCGCCAGGCCGTGATCCCGCAGCACGGTCGGGCTCAGGTCGGCGACAAGCGTGCGGGTATAGGTGAGAGCATCCGAGAAGATGTCATCTACTTTCTTGAGCATCTGCTCGCAGGCCGGCACTCCGGCCGCCAAGCGCTTGCCTTGGCCGATGGTGAGCCTTCCCAGCACCAACATCTGTTGCAGATGATCGTGCAGCTCCGTCGCCAGGCGTTTGCGCTCATATTGCTCGGACAGATTCAGTTCCGTAGCCATGGCCCGCAATTGTTGTTGCGACCGTTTCAATTCCTGCGTGCGCTCGTCCACGAGATTCTCCAAGTGTCCCGCGAACATCCGCAACTGCGCCTCTCTTTCCTCCAACGTGCGCTGTCGTTCGCTCAGCGTGCGGACGGATTGCACGGAGGCTTCGAGCTCGGAGAGATCGGACGCCACCAAACAGATGCTTGGTCCGTCGGCTGATTCGAGCGGGCTGGCGGACCACTGCACGGGCACGTGCGTGCCGTCGGCGGCGAGCACGCTCAGACGCCGAACGGGGCGCGCTTCCGCCTCGGCGATCAGCTGCCGGATCATGGCATGCTGGGAGTCCGGCACGAACGACACGATGTCCCGGCCCACGATGGTTTCCAACGGAGTCCGCACCAGCTCGGAGAAGCGCCGGTTGCTGAATACAATCATGCCTTGCTCGTCCACCGTCAGCGCCGCCTCGTTCATCGTCTCCACGATGATGCGATAGACCCGCTCGGCGCTGGACAGCGTAAACACCCGCTCGCCCTGCGGGCCGCTGATAAGAATGGCGTCCACGTCTCCGGTTCGGATGGCGTGCAAGGTCTGTTCGGCTTCGTCGAGTCGGAGGCGCAATTGCTCGATCTCTTCGAGCAACCGCTTATCGGTTCGTCGCGCTTCGGCGTCCCTCATGTGCTTGGATGCCATGGACCACCCTCATTCCACCTTTGACCGAAGATCGAGCCCGACCAACAGCTTCTCGGTATCCGCCATGCTGCCGATCAGCTTGCGCAAGGGAGGCGGCAAGTGTTTGATCAGCGTCGGAGCCGCGATGATCTGCTCTCCCTTGGCCAAGGCGGGTTGCTGATAAATGTCGATGACCTGCAATGTATAGCGGCCGTCCAGGTTTCGGCGGCAGACCTCCGTCACGCTCTTGATCGCCCTTTGCGAACGCGGCGTCACGCCCGCGACGTACAGTCGCAATTCATAGCGATGTTCCTGTGTATCGACGGATCGTCTTCCACCGGTCGCCTTGGCCGGTGCATGTTTTTTCGGCATGATGGCTCCGTCATTCTTGGCGGAGGTCTAAGCCCACCAGGACCCGCTCTTCGTTGGCCAAATCGCCGATGATTTTTTTCATCGGCGGCGGCAATTTGCGGACGAGCGTCGGAATGGCCACGATCTGATCGCCTGCGGCCAGCCGCGGGTTTTGGATCAAGTCGACGACCTCGATTTCATAACGGTCGGCCATGTGGGCCTCGCAGATTCGTTTCAAATTGTCGAGGGCGGCGAGTGAACGGGGCGTTTGGCCAGCCACGTATAGCCGCAAATTCCATCGTTCCGAGGATACGGTCTTGGGTCGTCGTGTGGAACGGCCGGCTTTGGGGATGGTCGGCATAGCTTCTCCTTTTTGTTCGTTTAATCGGCGCCGCGCATCCGAGCGATGCGCTCCCGATCGGTCGCGTCCGCGTCGGTTCGTGCTTGCTCTCTTTCCTTCAAACGCTCACGCTCCTCCTCCAGCAGTTCCAATTGGGCCATCAAGTCGTTCATTTGAGCTTGCAGCCGCCGTTGCGCCTGTTCCAGCTCACGGCGCCGCTGGGCCGCCTTGTCCCGCTCGACAATCTCTTGGGCCCTGTCTCGGGCCTCTTGGATCATCCTCGCCGAGCCGGTCAACACCTCTCCTTGACCGGCATACACGTCGGTGAGCTGGATCCCTCGATCCGTCAACGCGAACTCCCGCAGTTGATTGGAATGTGCCATCCCCCGACTCTTGAGGACGGACAGCAACCGGTTCCGCTCGTTGCCCGATTCGACGTTGCGCACGATGATCCATGTATCCATCAGCGAGGAAATGCCGGCGTCGCTGTGTTCACTCCACCCCGTTTCGGACAGACTCGTGAACAAGCCGGTGATCCCTTTGCGCTTCAACAAATCCACCACGCGCGTCAGCATGATTTGTATCTCGCCCTCATCTCCGATCGAACGCATCGTCGTAATCGGATCGATCACCACGACGGCCGGCTGGAACTCTTCCACAGATTTATGGATAGAGACCAAGTGCTGTTCCAACCCGTACAACGTGGACCGGGCGGCACGGAATGCCAGCAGGCCCTTCCGCTCCCATCGGCCGAGGTCGAGCCCCAGCGACGCCATGTTCCGTACGATCTGCCGGGGCGATTCTTCGTACGCGATATACAAGCACCGCTCTCCACGCCGACATGCGGCGTCGGCGAACGTGGCGGCCAGGCTGGTTTTGCCGGTTCCGGCGGAGCCGCTCACCAGAATGCTGCTGCCGCGGTAGTAGCCCTCGCCGCCGAGCATCGCATCCAGCCTGGGGACACCGCTGGAAACCCGTTCTTGCCGCACCGCATAGTCCAATCCCAAGGACGTGATGGGCAGGACGCCGAGACCTTGTTCGTCGATCATGGTCGGGTATTCGTTCGTGCCGTGCGCCGAACCCCGATACTTCACCACCCGGAGCCGCCGCGTGCCGACCTGATTTCGAATCCGATGATCGAGAAAGAGCACGCAGTCGCTCACGTATTCCTCGAGCCCGTGACGGGTCAATTGATTCGAGCCCTGCTCGCCGGTGATGACGGCGGTGACCCCCTTGTCTTTCAGCCATCGGAAGAGTCGCCGCAACTCGGCGCGTAAAATGGCCTCGTTCTGCAGTCCCGCGAACAGCGCTTCCAGTGAATCGAGCGCGACGCGCTTCGCGCCCACCTGCTCGATCATGCTGTTGAGCCGGACGAACAAGCCTTCGAGGTCGTATTCGCCGGTCTCCTGTATTTCGCTGCGCTCGACCCGTACGTAGTCGATCGCCAACTGCTTGCGGCGCATCAACGCCGGTAGGTCGAAGCCGAGAGACGCGACGTTCTGGATCAATTCCTTCTCGTCTTCCTCGAACGCCATAAAGGCGCCGGGCTCGCCGAACTCGCGGATGCCCCGGACGATGAATTCCATCGCCAGCAAGGTCTTCCCGCATCCCGCCGCGCCGGCAACCAGCGTCGGTCGCCCCTTCGGCAGCCCGCCGCCGAGAATATCGTCCAGCCCTCGGATGCCGGTCGGACATTTCACGATCCCAGGGAGTCCGTCGGCTGAGGCGGAATGGCCAGATCTCCGTTTTTTCACTGCCGGCATGCTCGATTTGCTCTCCTTTCGTTCATCCGCCGCTTGGCGATTCACCGCGACCATATTGATGCAGGTTGGTTTTCGTATTCAAGTACCGACGAGCTTGCGCGTTATCGTTTCTGCACGCTGCCTGGATGACATCATAGAGCTGTTCGACCGCCGCCTCTTTGGTCATGAGCTCCGCAGCCCCTGCCCGCTTCATCGCCTCCTGATTCTCCCCCGCGGCGTTGACCGAGATCCCGATAACGACGGTCTCCGGATGGCGCATCTTGATCTGCGCCGTGGCCTCAATACCGTCCATCATCGGCATGTTGACGTCCATCACCACCACGGCCGGCCGGAGCCGATCCACCAATCTGATCGCCTCCTCCCCGTTGCCGGCTTCGCCGACCAGTTGCACATCGGCATAGGCGTCAAGCACCGACCGAAGGCCCTGCCGGACCATGATGTGATCATCGACCAACAGCACGCGAATGCGCGTGGAGTGGGCGATGGGCAGCGAATAGCCGGAAGGTGGAGCAGTACCGCCTCCGCGCGGTATGTGCTCCTCGCACTTCACCGTCCACTCTCCACTGTTCGCGAACGGCAAGCAGAGCGCGGCCGTCGTGCCCTGTCCCGGCGAAGATCGGAGATCGAAGGAGCCCCCGAGCGCCGTCATGCGTTCCTGAATGCTGAAGAGTCCGAACTTGGATGAAATGCCTCCGCTGGATGTCCCCGCTGCTGCGGCTGTCTCAACATCGAAACCCGCCCCATGATCCCGGACCTCGATCCGCACCATCTCCTCGCCTTGCTCGAGTATGACCTGGGCCTCTCCGGTCCCCGCATATTTAGAGGAGTTGATAAGGAGCTCCCGAACGGACTGGAAGAGGAGGACGGCTTGATCTTCCGGCAGTTTGAGATCGTCTTTCTCGGGGACGGTCACCGTCACGGCGATGTGATACTTCATCATGTACTCGGCCAGCCATTTCAACGCCGCCGACAACCCGTGCTCGCGTAACACGGGCGGGCTCAGTTCCGCCACCAAGGTTCGCGTGTACGTGAGCGCCTCCGAAAAGATGTCGTCCATCTTCATCATCAGGTCCAGACAGGCGGGCACGGCGGCGGTCAACTGCTTGCCTTGGCCTACGGTGATCTTGCCGAGCACCAAGGTCTGCTGGAGATGATCGTGCAATTCCGTGGCGAGTCGTTTACGCTCGCGTTGTTCCGCCAAATTCAACTCCGTCGCCATCGCGCGCAGACGGGCCTGCGAGTGCAGCAGTTCGGCGGTTTTCACATTCACGGCCTGTTCCAGCTCCACATTCCATTGCTGCAGCCGCCCTTGGGCTTCCAAGATCGTCTGCTCCGCCAGGTGCCGCTCCGTGACGTCGAGGTTGGTGCCGACCACCCATTCGGCTTGTCCTTGGGCGTTCGTCCGCACCGCCTCGATCGCTTCGATGTGGCGAACCATGCCGTCCTTCGCGCGCGTGATCCGAAAGACACGGACGCCGCGCCCGCGCCGGGTCATCGTCTCCTGTAACAGGCGCTCCTGCTCCGGCAAATCCTCAGGAAGCACGGCGGCACTCCACGTCTCGTAGGGCACCATCCCATTGCCGGTGGGAGCCATGCCATAGATTCGAAACATCTGGCTGTCCCAACGAATGTGATTCGTGGCCACGTTCCATTCCCAGATACCGACTTCCGCCGCCTCGGTGGCGAGACGTAAACGCTCCTCGCTTTCACGCAGGGCCTGCTCGGCCTGTTTCAGATCGTTGATATTCTGAACTGCGCCGACGAATCGGACGGCCCTGTCCTGCTCGTAGTGAAATTGCCCGAACGCCCTCACCCAGATGACGTGGCCGTCGTCATGACGGCGGATGCGATGTTGCGAACGGAACAGATCCCGCGCGGCCTCGGCACGCCGCCATTCGGCCATGACTCGGTCCCTGTCCTCGTCGAGAATGGCGGTTTGCCACATGTCGGACGTCGCTTCGCGCGTCGGCGTCGGCTCTCGGCCGACGAGGCGGAAGTGGCTGTCCGACCAGAGGTTACGTCCTGTGCGAAGGTTCAAGTCCCAGGTTCCGGCCTCGCCGACTTGTAACGCCATTTGGAGTCGCTGTTCACTCTCCCGCAGCTCCGTCTCCGATTGCTTGCGCTGCGTCACATCGAGGGCCGTCCCCATGAAGCGCACGGGCCGCCGCTCGCCTTGGCGCTCCTCGAAGAAGGCGCGGCCCATGGCTCTGATCCATCGCTCCCGTCCATCCGCCGTCACGATGCGATACTCCACGTCGTACGATCCGTCGGACGAAGGATGGACGGAACGTTGTATCGTCGCCAAGACCCTCGCGCGGTCCTCCGGGTGGAGCATCGCAAGGAACGCTTCGTACGGCACGTCCGCCTCGGGCGCGAGACCGAACAATGCTTTACACCGCCGGTCCCAACGGTTTTCCCCGGTGATCCAATTCAGGTCCCACGTCCCGATCTCCGCCGATTCTACCGCGAGTCGCAGCCGCTCGGCGCTCTCCCGCAACGCCTGCTCATTGCGCTTGCGTTGGATGCCGGTGGTCAGCGTGCCGGCGATGCCTTGCGCCACCCCGAGGTCTTCCTCGCCGACCCTCCAAGGACGGTCGAAGTACACCATGAACTTGCCGATGATCTGACCGGAGGATATCAGCGGGACAAAGGCCAATGCCCGGATGCCTTCCTCCAGTATCCGCGCCTTCAGCGCCGAGTCTATGTCGGCACCGGCCACGTCCTCCACGACGATCGGCGTCGCGTCCGTGTCATCCCGCTTCCACGGCGAATGTCCGGCCACTGCACGGCGATAGTTGTCCGACAGGCCTTTCCAGGCTTGAAATTGCATCGTTCCCTGATCGTCGAACAAGAGAATGGACGCCCGGTCCGCCTGCATCGAAGTCAGAATGGCATCGAGCGCCTTGTCATAGATGAGGCCGAGGTCGTCTGCGCGGTTGACGGTGCTGGCAAGATCGTACAGGAGGCTGAGCGCCTCTTCCGTACTCTTACGTTTATCGATGTCTTGGATGATGGCTATGAAATGTTGCGGTGCTCCGTCGCCGTCGCGCAGAAGCGAAACGGTGACATGGACCCAGATGGTCTCGCCGCTTTTCTTGACATAGCGCTTCTCCATCGAATAGGTGGCGATTTCTCCGGCGAGCAGTCGCCCGGCATTAGTCGTGCTGGGCCCGATGTCGTCCGGATGGGTGATATCGGCGCACGTCTTGGTGACGAGTTCCCCGGGAGAATAGCCGACGATGGCGCAGGCCGCGTCATTTGCGCGGAGCCACCGGCCGTCTAAGCCGACATGGGCGATGCCGACCGCCGCATTGGCGAACGTCGCCTGGTATCGTCCCTCGGTCTCGTGTAAGGCGTCCTCAGCCCGTCGACGCTCGATGAGTTCACGCTGCAAGTCTCGCATCGCGGCTCCCGTGAGCCGCCGAGCCCGTCCCAATGACTGTTCGACACTGACGAATGCCAACGCGACCATAAAGTAGGCCACGTAGCCGACCTGCGCACTCACATCGATCAAGCCAAAGGCTTCTCTCGGTGTCGTGAAGAACCAGTTTGATAGGACCGCCCCCAGCAACACGGCGGTCAATGACGCCCCCAGCCCGCCGTACCACGCCGTCACGGCGACGGCGATAAAGAAGGTTTCATACGGAAGGCGGTCGCCAAGGTAAGGGTCCAGGAGAAAGCGGGCGAGCAGCGCCAGCAGCGTCACCACGACGGCCAGGCCGTATTCTTTTGCTCTTGTGAGGCCGGACTTGGCCGGTATGGACATAGCGGTGTCGTGTCCCGGCCTTGCGGACATGCCCCGGTCAACAGCGATCTTCTGCGAGGAAAACAATGGCCGTGGCCTCCCTCACCACATGATCGGCAGGCCGGGTGAAAGCGAGAACTGAATCGCCAGGGTTTATTACAGGCTCGACATCCGAGTCAGTGAACGTAATAAGAACCACCGCACAGTAGAGACACCGTACAATCACTTGTACTAGGGGGCTCCCTAGTCGTGTAAGCAGTTTGAAGCAGGTATGGACATGCTATCTTTTCCTGTCGAATGTACGGGTTGTAGGCGACGGTCCTTTCACGTCATGCACGAAGGAGGTCACACCATGCCCGGAAAAGCCGATATCATCACGTACGTAATCCTGGGAGCGTTTGCCCTGGCCATCATTGTCTGGGCGATGATGAATACTGGTTATAAGGGCCCGGGTTGATATTCACTGCAGGACATTCGCTGCTCTCAATAGCCGCTGAGAGAATTGTTTCGACTGGCGGTGGCGAACGCGTCCGGCGACGCTGAGGGTTATTGGTCCTATCCGAACTGGCGCACGATGAAAAGTCCGGCGAATAAGGCCCCTATGGAGAAGATAACGGAGGCTATGACGTACACAGCCATCGCCCCCAACTCTCCACGCTCGTAGAGCACCGCCGCCTCGAGCGAAAATGTGGAAAACGTGGTGAATCCACCGAGGATTCCCGTGGTTAAAAACAGCCGCCAGGACTGACCGAGATCGAACTTGACGGCAAACAGACCGGCCAGCAGACCCATCACGAGTGCGCCCACGACATTGATGAACAGCGTTCCATAAGGAAACTCGGAGTCGAGCGCTCGAAAAGCAACATTCACGCCGTGACGAAGCGCACCACCGATCCCGGCTCCGACGAAGACAATCATATAACTGGCGAGAGTATGCATCGGTAGGTCCTTTGCGTTCTTGTTTCTGAAGGGTGATAGCACAGCTGCGTCTGTGCCGCATCCAGAAAGTACGGGAGCCCCGAGCCCTGCAAACTGTGCAGGGCGCTTAGGTTGTCTCGCTTACATTGTCTATGGAAGTACCTATATTGCGGTGACGCTCGGTTGGCTTTGAGAGGCGAGGGCATATGCCCCGATCGTTGGGGCCGCCATCATTTTGGG
The DNA here is from genome assembly GCA_964465695.1 of uncultured Nitrospira sp. Lineage (GTDB taxonomy): Bacteria > Nitrospirota > Nitrospiria > Nitrospirales > Nitrospiraceae > Nitrospira_D. Next base: position 4,825 of record CAYXKP010000001.1, on the reverse strand, counting down.
GGCTGATTTCAGTGTTTTCGGCAGGTCGTTTTCAACGTACAGCACCCGCTTGACCATGCCTCGAGCGGGAAGGAAAGATCATGAGTTTACCGCTCCATCTTGAGCCAAACGAAGGTTTGATTTCGGTCTTTATAACGATGTGATGCGCCATCCTGTCAGACATGTCATCGGACGATTCATGTCCGGCCCTTCTGCTCTTCGCGGCTCGCCGAAAGGAGGCCTGCGCGCGATCCTCTCGTTTTCCCTCCTTTACCTCCTCTGCCCCCGAATTGCTCGTCTGACTCGTCGTTTGGTGGTGGGTCGGTCTGTCGCGACAACCGGTGTCCCCTTGGAGAACCGGCAGACCGGGCTTCGTCCTCAGCGGAAGCGTTCTCGTGAACCTTTTCCTGACGGGCCTGTTCTTCTTCCAGTGGGAAGTGGGTTATGCCCGATTTCGCCGGTTGATCATTGCGTCGTTGTCTAGCCATATCGTGGTACACCTCCTTGTCTCTCGAGAGAAATCCATCTGGCTGGCCATACTCCGTGCAAGGGGGATTCCACTCGGTTATTTCTATAATGGCTTCCACCACGCCGCGTTACGTTGAGCGAGAGGCTTACTTTCCCGGACAGACTTTCCTCACGTTGACTAGTTGTCCCCTCGAGGCCGCACGTCCTTTCACGGATGTTCAGCCAATCAATCGGTGTGGCGGGAACAAGGAATGCATCGGTCTCATGAAGAGGCCGAACAGGTCGGTTAGTTATTAGTTATATGTAGGAGGGTCACATGTTGGTCGATCTGACCATCATTCCGTTGCGCGGCGGGCGACACATCAGTGACGAAGTGACCGAAGTCATCAAGCTGATCGATGCATCTGGGCTTCCCTATCAGCTCACGCCATCCGGCACGTGCATCGAAGGAGAATGGGACATTGTGATGCCGTTAGTTCAACGCTGTCACGATGTCGTCCGCAGCATGTCTTCCCACGTCGTGACCCTCATAAAGATCGAAGACGAATCGGGTAAAAACAACAAGCTCACCACGAATATTCAATCGGTGGAACATCGCTTGGGCCGGTCAATCGGTCGGACATCGAGGCTCGTTCCCGCGGGGACGGCGCAGTCCGGCAACTGAGGTATGGTCGTAAGCAGTAAAGACTTCAATGAACAACGTCTGTTCCGGACCAATCACGCTCTTGGTATTCTCGACCATGGTGGTGAGTTCTTGGGTCATTCCATGGACTGGTGCGAAGGACAGCGTCATGGTGTCGGACGTCGATCCCCTGCCTCCGCAACCCATTCCACCGCGTCCGGCTCCGAATCCATCTCCGGAACCCTTGCCGCCTTCGCCGGTTCCGCCTCCACAGCCGACCCCGCTCCCCCCTTCACCGGTTCTCCCACCTCAACCGGAGCCCATTCCTCCGGTGGAACCACAGCCGCCCAAAGGCCTTCGCTGACCATGGAGGGAACGTATACGAAATGGAATGCTTGCGGTAGCGGTTGGTGGGCGGTGCCGGTTTCATCGGATAGCGCGCGGCCCGCGGAGACCAGGCCCTTTCACGACCGGGCCAGTACCGCCGCCGCGATCACGACGGCCAATGCGATGAACAGCGAAAGACGCGGCAACCAGCGCGCGGTCTTGAAGATAACGTGCTGTCCGGTCGTTCGCTGAGATTCCGGGACGGCGCTTACCTGACTGACTCTCGGGCCAAGTATGAGGTCGTGCAGCAGAGTCAGAAACAGCAAGAGGCTCACCAACGTGAGCTTCACCGTCACGGTCCCCGGCCATGAGGCCGGTTCCATCACGTGGATGCCGCGCCGTGACAACAACATCGGACCGGTGCTCAACAGGATCACCATGGCGACCCACACGATAGGACGAAATCGCAGCGCCGCCGATCGAAACAGGGCCATGAATTCCGGCGCCGCCTTTCGCTCTCTCACCAAGGGTGCCAAGACCAGGGAAAGAAACATCATCCCTCCGACCCAGCTGACGGCGGCAAGGAGGTGAAGGATGACCAAGGTGGAGTACATGCCGCATCATAATTGATCCCGAATGAAAAATCGTCAGGTTAGATGGCCGGAGCGGAGGTGACTCCGTCTGCCGGTTCGCGATGTGACTCCCGACTGACTCCGACCATTGACTCGCGGTCGATGTTCTCGGTACAGGAAGTCATGAGACGATCTGCCCTGACCGCCGGTCTGCTTCTCTTCACGCTATCGTGGGGACTTTCGCCGATTTCCGCGGAAGAAAAGTATAAAGAAGACTTACATTTTGAGCCCATTATCGCGCTCGCTCGCGGTTCACCGATGATCACCGTCACCGAAAGTATGTTCCTCATGGGAACTGCCCGCACACCCTTCAGCCCATTCAGCCTGACGTCTCCGTACGACGACACCGAACAGCCGCAGCGTCGCGTGTGGCTGGATCGGTTCGAGATCGACCGGGACGAGGCCAGCCTCGGAGAATTTTTGCTGTGGTTGAAGCGGCAGCACCGCTCCGTTCCGGCAGAACTCCGCAAACTGATCGACCACATGACGACCGTTCATGCGGTTCCGCCGGACACCCTCGCCCGGTGGCCGGCACTCTACGTCACGTGGTCCGAGGCCTCCGACTTTTGTCGCGCACAAGGGAAACGCCTTCCCACCGAAGCCGAGTGGGAGAAGGCCGCCCGGGGAGAAAATGGCAATCTCTTTCCGTGGGGCGAAGGACCGCCTACCCCCGGATTGGCGATGTTCGGACAGTACCATGTCCACGAAATACCCATCGTGGCTCCGGTTGATCGCGGGGAGAAAGGCCGGAGTCCTTACGGCTTGCATCACATGGCGGGGAACGCCGCCGAGTGGGTCGAAGATTGGTTCGGGATCGATTACTATGCGACCATGCCGGACCGCAACCCGCGGGGAGCAGGGCAAGGCCGCTACAAGGTGGTGCGGGGTGGCTCGTGGAAGAGCGCCCCGCCGTTGCTGCGAACCGCGACGCGAAGCGGCGCTTCACCTGAACAACGGGCGGCCACTATCGGGTTTCGTTGTGCCAAGTCGTCCGGTAATGGAGGATAAAACTGCCGTATGAAGAAGACCCTGATCATCCTGGGATATGTGCTGTTGCCCCTCACCGCGATACATCTCGTTTCACCCGTCGCGCGCGCGCTCGGAGCCGTGACCGACACGAACGAGGGGACCGGTTGGAAGCTCTATACGAACGCGCGATTCGGTTTTTCCGTCCGCTATCCCGAAGACTGGCGGCTGGGGAATCCGCTGCCGGATGGAATCGGGGTAACCCTGTACCCTCCGATCGAGCAGAGCCTGGTCGCCTTCTCAGGCCACATGAATGTGGTCAGCGGCAGCAGCCAGGACGGACGGCAGACTCTGAAGGAATTCGCCGATGCCCATCGACGCATCATGACGGACCTGTATGAGAAGAAAGCGGTCACAGTGAAATGGCGGCAGGATCAAGACACGACGTTGGCCGGGTTTCCGGCGCGACAAGTGGCATTCAGCTACACGGACGCCAAGGGACCGATGGTGGAGCACCACATCATGTCACTCGGCCGCAACGAAGGGCGTGGCATCCGGGTGAAAGTCCCCCTCTCGGACGAAGAGCGGTTGATGTCCATGCTCAAGAAAATGCTGGAGACCTACCAGCCCGGACGAGATCAGAACGCGGTCAGCCCCCTCGCGCCGAAATCCGGGGCACCGGTCGCGCCGCGATGAACGGCACAGGCCTCCATCCCGCTGTGGACCCGGTCATCTCGCTTCGAAGAGAAGATCCAGCGAGACCGACTCATTCGGTCGTACGGTGATATCCCGCTCTTGAGAACCCAAAACGGGGTGCCAGGCTTTGAGATGGTATGTGCCGGCGGGGATGTCACCGATGGCAAACGATCCGTTGACGTCCGTGATCGCATAATAGGGATTGTCGATCGCATATCCCCAATTCTGCATATAGGGATGCATGCCGCACTGCATGGTGAACACTTTCCGTCCTTTGACCAGTTGCACGATATCGGTGGTCCCGCTCACATGCAAGGCCGGCCGATGGAGGACGATATCCACTCCGCCCTGATCGTACGCATATCCTTGAATGTCGTGTGAAACCGGATCCCGGTTGAAGACGGTGACTCGGCGTTTGTCGCTGACCACGGTGACGAACGGCAGGAACTGACAGAGACTCGCTTCCACTTCGGCATCGGTGAAGGTGAACGGCTTGCCTCTTTCGACGCCCTCCAGGACCACCACCACATCTTTGAGCCCGCTGTCCGGCCCGACGTTGACTTCCTTCAGGAGCCGATGGCCGTTCCCGTCGGACAGCGCGCCGCAGTACCCGCGGTCCGGGTATCGACGCAGCTCGAATTCCTTGGGTTCCGGTACAGTCCCGCTGAATGTGATCTTACCCCGCACGGCGGCCCCGTCTGTCACGGTCGTAGATTCATATTCCCTGGCGTCGGCTTGAAGCCCTGACGTCAGGATGACCGACGCCCAGCCGGCCAGCCACAGTCCTCTCAGAAACACTTGTTCCATATACCCTCCGGTCGCGCTCTTTAATGTTGCGTGCTTGCCGATGGATCGGCGTTATCCAGCCGCCGCGGAAGCTCAAAGAGGAATGGGGACTGCTCCGTGAAGATCAACCGACGAAACTCCTCCGACCACTTCCCCTGCTTACTCACCGTTTTGAGCGGAAAACGCTCGGCTTTGGTCACCCACCGATAGTATTGCTTAGTTTGATCCTGTTCAGCAACCGTGACTTCGAACAGGTCCGTGGGATGGCCGTTCAGTGTCTCCTCTCCCACAAACTCGCGTGAGACCTCGCCTTCCATCTTTTCGGTGACCGTCAACAAATGGTCGGCCG